>JAYTTL010000166.1:0-6385 GCA_043745325.1 Actinomycetes bacterium | reverse complement strand
TCTTTTTAGGTCTTCTATTTCTTGGCAAATTTCCAATGGCTTTCTCCTTTCATCCTCGGATGAAAACAACAGGTGGCCTGATAGGAGCCCCATTACTTGGATTTCTCTTCGGAGTTGGTTGGACACCATGCATTGGACCAGCCCTGGCAGCCGTTCAAACTTTAGCTTTTCAAGAGTCAAGTGCCTTGCGTGGAGCTGTTCTTTCATTTGGATATTGCATTGGTTTGGGCCTTCCATTTATTGCTTCGGGGCTATTTCTAGATCGTTCACAAAGGCTGCGCCAATTTTTAATGAGACGCGGAGATCTAATTTCAAAAACAGGCGGTGTATTTCTTATTGCAATAGGCCTTTTACAAGTCACGGGTGCTTGGGGTCAATTAATGAACTCACTTCGCGGGCTTATTTCAAATTTCATTCCGGTCGTATAGATGAACGATAGAATTCAACTCCCCGAACTAGGCAGTGTTGGCTTTTTACGTTATGGATGGCGCCAACTGACCAGCATGCGGACTGCGCTGATTCTATTAATGTTATTAGGAATAGCGGCGGTTCCGGGCTCTCTTTTTCCTCAGCGCACCCAAAATCCAATAGCAGTAGACGCACATTTTAAAAGTTCCCCTCAACTTTCAAGATTAATGGACCAGTTTTCGCTCTTTGATGTTTACGGATCTGCGTGGTTTAGCGCAATCTATATTCTTCTATTTATTTCACTTATTGGTTGTGTTCTACCGCGCACTTTTGAGCACTTCCACGTTGCTCGTGCAATTCCACCAGTAACACCAAAAAACCTCGATCGCATGGAGTTTTATTCGACATGGCTTGGAAATGGAGACGAGCTAAGACTTGCCCGAGCCTGGTTAAAATCAAAGCACTTTAGAATTCGTGAAATTGATGGTTCAATATCGGCAGAAAAGGGATTTATTCGCGAAACTGGAAACCTCTTTTTTCACCTTGCGCTAATTCTTATACTTCTAGGAATTTCATTCTCTTCTCTTTTTGGAATGCGTGGTGAAGCAATCCTAAATGTTGGTGAGCGTTTTGTTAATACGCCAACTAGTTATGATTCGCTTGCGTATGGCAAACTTTTTAAAGAGGGCAAGTTAGTTGACTTTACTTTAAAAATTAATAGTTTTGTGGCTTCGTATAATTTAGAAACAAATGCACCGCAGGATTACACTTTGAATGTTAATTTGAAGTCGAAAGACTGGCCAAATGGACAGCAACGAGTGATTAAGGTGAATTCACCTCTCGAAATTGGAAATACAAAAATATATTTACAAGCAAATGGATTTTCTCCCATTGTGACTGTGCGCGATTCAAAGGGTAACGTTGCAATGCAGGGGCCAATTCCATTTTTGCCGCAGGATGCAAATCTGCGATCAATAGGAGCCATAAAAGTTCCAGATGCCGACCCGCCAGTCGGTTTTGTTGGATCATTTGTCCCTACTTATCAGCGAAGTGTTGGCGGCGGTGCCATTAGTGTTTTTCCTAAGGCTCTTGATCCCCGATTATTGCTCTCGGCCTACAGCGGTGATTTAGGTTTAGATTCAGGAGTTCCACAATCGATTTACCGCATTGATACAACATCAATGAAGCAAATCGGATTAAAGGCATTGAAGCCGGGAGAGGTTTTTACTTATCCTGGTGGCTCGATAACTTTTGAAGGCCTTGTACCGTGGGTTAATCTTGCAATCGTCGACGATCCTGGCAAGAACTTTGCACTATTAGGGGCTATTGTTGCCATTCTAGGGCTCTTGGCATCTTTATTTACCCGCCGGCGCAGAATCTGGATTCGTGTAGGTGATGTTGTGGAAGTAGCGGGTCTTGCAAAGAATGCAGCGCCTGGCTTAGAGCAAGAGTTAGCCATGTTTATAACTGTATTAAAGGGAGAGAAATAGATGTCGCGCACGTGGGCTTATCTCTCTAATTATTTAATTTATTCATCAATGGCCGTTTATACGCTTTCATTTTTCGCCCACGCCTTTGAAACGGCTTGGGCGGTCAAAATTCCTGATGTGACTTCAACAAAGGTTCTGGATTACAAACGCACCGAAAAAATTGCTCGCCTCGCAACAGCGATGATGATTCTTGGCTTCTTTCTTCTATTTGCTGGCGTAATAGCTCGTGCCTTGTCGGCAGGGCGTGTGCCTTGGGGCAATATGTATGAGTTCTCGATTACAGGTGCCCTCGCATTTTCGGGAGCGTATTTAGTGGCGTTGCGCAAGTACGATTTACGTTGGTTAGGTCTCTTTGTATCAATCTCTGTTCTTTTAACCCTTGGTACTGCCGTGGCGGTCTTGTATAGACCTAGTGCTCCACTTGTGCCCGCGCTTAAATCAACGTGGTTAGTAATCCATGTTTCGGCGGCAATTATTTCTGGAGGCGTATTTTTACTTGCCAATGCAATTGCTGGTGTGTATCTCTATTTGGATTCGATGGAGCAGAAAGGCGAACGCACCGCATGGGCAAAGCGCCTTCCATCACTTGAGTATTTAGATCAACTTTCCTATCGATTGGTCGCCTTTGTATTTCCATTATGGACTTTCGCAGTTATCGCCGGAGCAATCTGGGCAGAGAGTGCATGGGGACGATACTGGGGCTGGGATCCAAAAGAGACCTGGGCTTTTATTACATGGGTTGCATATGCGGCATATTTACATGCTCGCGTAACAGCTGGTTGGCGGGGCCGGCGTGCGGCATGGCTCTGCTTATTTGCAGGTTCCACGTTTTTATTTAATTACGTATATGTCAATATTTGGGGTACTGGTAAACACACATACTCAGGGCTTTAAAGCTTCCTTAAGAAATCCGGATCATCATCTGGTGGCAAAATGCGTCGCTTTGGCGTCCCGAAGCCTTTAGGCTTATTTCTACCCGCAATTAAATAGGCAATAGGTCCAATTGCAACGGCTTGCGGTCCAAGAAGAATAATTAGTAGGAGCCACCCCCATTTTGGTAAATTTCTTATTTGAGACTCATCTGCGCGAGCACAATCAACCAGTGCATAGATGGTTAAGCCAAAAATAATCAGTAATGGGATCACACGTGACATAGTTTTATTATATCGCTAAGGACAGTGCAAAGACGGCGGCGAAAATAAGTTGAAGTTTTCCTGTTTTACCGAGAAGTGGAATTAGGGCAAGACCACTGGCACCTTGTATCACTTGGCGAGCGATTTTGAATGTGAAAGGCGCCACTAACAGGGTCAAAAGCGTCAACGGCTTGAATGTGGCGATAGCAGCGACGTGGGCAATGAGGAGCAGAGAAGTGAATGCACGCCGTGCAGCGGTGTTGCCCATACGCACAGCGAGAGTTTTCTTACCGGCTAATGCGTCTTGAGCTAAGTCTCTTAAGTTGTTTATTGCAAGAATTGCGCAAGAGAGTGCACCTATTGGAACCGCAACAATGACACTCATTACGGTAATTCTCTGAGTTTGAACGTAGAAGCTTCCCACTGTTGCAACTAGACCAAAGAAAACAAAGACAGATATTTCTCCAAAGCCGCTGTAGCCATAGGGTTTGCGCCCTCCGGTATAACTCCAGGCTGCGGCAATTGACACAATGCCCACGGCGATCAAAATCGGCGAGGTTAAAATCGAAAGCCATAAACCACAAATCGAGGCGATACCAAAAGAAAGTAAGGCGGCATATTTAACGGAATCAGCGCTGGCTAAACCAGTTGCAACAAGTCGGGTAGGACCGATACGGTGTGTGTCAGTTCCCTTGATGCCATCAGAGTAATCATTAGCGTAGTTCACGCCAATTTGAAGCCACACACTAACTTGTAAAGCAAGGACTGCGCGAAACCAATTTAATTCCGGTCCGGCCAAGGCAGTTGCAACGAGTACTGGCGCAATCGAAGCAGGCAACGTTCGAGGACGTGCACCCAGAATCCATTTATTCATGGAGTACCAATTTTGCAAGTGCCATACGGTCAACTTTACCTATACCCAATAGCGGGAGTGAATTAATCGAATGGATCCCTTTAGGCTTTGCTATCTCACCAAATGCGGCTTCTAGGTAGTGTGAAATTTCCGTCTCACTCACCTCGCCAACAACTGCAATGTGTAAGGCTTGACCCCACTGTTGGTCGCTAACAGCAAATGCGGCACATTCTAAATCTGGAAAACGAATAGAAAGCGTTGCCTCAATGGCAATAAGCGAAAGATTTTCTCCACCGGTAATAATTACATCGTCGGCGCGGCCACTTACATGGAGTCTTCCATCGACAATTTCTCCAAGATCATTGGTAATAAACCAGCCATCTTGCAGCGCAAAGCGAGCAGAAGAGTTTAAATAATCAAAAGCTAAAACTGATCCACGTATCTTTATTAAACCGTTCCCACCAATTGCAAATTCGACACCATTGAGTGGCAATCCATCGTAAATGCATCCACCACAGGTCTCAGTCATTCCATACGTTTCAACTATTTTAATCCCAAGAGATTGCGCTTGAACGCGAAGGCCACTATTTAATGCTGCACCCCCAACAAGAACGGCCGTAGTCCCTTGAAGATGTCGAAGTAATCTTTTATCAGAATGTACTGCGCGGTAAAGTTGCGTTGGGACGATAGACGTGAAATCAACTGTGGGATAGTCACCCTCGAAGTTTCGAAGATCTAAGGGTATTGTCCCGAGCTCTAATGAACGAATGATTACATTCACTCCGGCAATATGGGTTACGGGTAAAAGTAGCGACCATGTAGACCCTGCAACTGCTCCGATAAATGAGTTCGATGCTCTAGCTGAAGCAAGTAGTGAAGGTCGCGCGAATGCAACCTCCTTGACTAATCCAGTGCTCCCGCTTGTTCCAACAACGATGGCAATTTCAGCGTTAGCGAATTTGGTTCGGACTTCGCCAAAACTTCGGGCAGGCCCGGATCCCTCAAGGGCCAATGCGATTTCCCGCGTTAATTCGGGGAGGGCACTCTTAGGGCTGGCTCGAAGTATTTCTCGTTGCGACGATATGTCCATTGCAGCCGTAGGCTATCGCTAGCAACGATTGAAATGAGGAAAAGTGAGCAGGCCGATTAATCGCGAGTTTGGTAGCCGAGAGATTCCCCGTTGGATTACCGCGCCAGGTGGTGAGAATTTCGGTGACATTAGATATGAATGTGGTGAGGGCATGGCCAAAATCACCATTAACCGCCCGTCTCTGCACAACGCCTTTCGGCCACAAACGATTATTGAATTAATGGAAGCGTTTTCCTTGGCGCGCGACAATGAAGATATTGGCGTCATTATTCTGACTGGCGAAGGAACAAAAGCCTTTTGTTCGGGCGGTGACATAAACGTTCGTGGGGATGATGGATATTTAGGTGACGACAAGTTGGCAAAAAAAGGTATCGGTCGATTAAATGTTCTTGATCTTCAGGTGCAGATTCGACGCACGCCCAAACCAGTTGTTGCGATGGTTGCAGGATGGGCAATCGGTGGAGGGCATGTCTTGCATGTTGTTTGTGATTTAACCATCGCCGCCGATAACGCCAAGTTTGGACAGACTGGCCCAATGGTTGGTTCCTTTGATGGCGGTTATGGTGCAGGTTTGTTAGCAGCCCATGTCGGTCAAAAAAAGGCACGCGAGATTTGGTTTATGACGCGTTCATATGACGCGCAAGAAGCTCTAAATATGGGTCTTGTTAACACTGTCGTTCCGTTATCAGAGTTGGAGGCAGAGACTGTTTCATGGAGTCGAGAAATGCTGCGCAACTCACCACTCGCTCTTCGCTTACTTAAATCTAGTTTGAATGCCGCCGATGATGGATTAGCAGGCATTCAACAACTAGCTGGTGATGCAACGCTATTGTTTTATATGAGCGAAGAAGGCCAAGAAGGGCGCGATGCATATAAGGAGAAACGCTCGCCGGAGTTTCAGAAATTTCCTAAGCGCCCATAAATAATGCTCGATTCAATTCTAGGCTCCTTGCGTGTCGTTACCCTTGCAACGAAGACTGATTTTCGCTCTGTGACATCGCGCGAAGTGGCAATCTTTGAGGGACCGATGGGTTGGGGGGAGTTTTCTCCATTCCTTGAATATAGTTTTGAAGAGTCAATTCCATGGTTAATAAGTGCAATCGAAGCTGCTTTTGTGCAACCACCGGCACCGCTTCGAAACGAGATCCTCGTGAATGCCACTTTGCCGGCAATTGATAACCCTATTGAAATTGCGCAACTTCTCGACTCCTTTCATGGAATCACGGTCGTGAAAATTAAAGTTGGAGGCGACCTTCAACTTGACTTAGATCGCATTGCTTGTGTTCGTGATTTACGCCCAAAGGCAAAAATTCGAGTTGATGTAAATGGTTTATGGAGTGTCGACCAGGCGAGCTATTTTTTATCTCAAGTTGGAGAGATAGAGTACATTGAACAACCTTGTGCGACTCTG
>JAYTTL010000165.1:0-6392 GCA_043745325.1 Actinomycetes bacterium | reverse complement strand
TAATCGATCTCACCCGCGCGCGTAGGTACCTTGTTTTAGATTCTCAGAACAGATTTGTCTGGAAGTGAACACCTCACTAAAACTCCAGACAAAGAAGTATTTTCGGCTATCCATTCACCAAGATCATCAAAATTGGCCAACGCCACCTGACCATTCCATCTATAGAGTTCGGCGACATCGACGCTTTGTGCATTAGCGATGACACGGTACCGATGAAGTCGAACCTCGGGAATAGTTTTCAACGGGCGTGCGCTAATCGTCTAGCCCCCATTTTGGCTCTGGGTTATATGGCTCTTCGTACCTTGGAAGCAAACATGATGATGGTCGGAACTCTTCTATCGCTCCACATTCGAAAGTGCCAGTAACTATCTAATCCGCTTGTTGCTCCATTCTTGACTTTTCTCGAATAAGCAAAGGGCAACGAGAAATCCCCGCATGTCAAACGGCTATAACGAACTAAACCGTGAAACTGCGGGGATTTCTTGTAAAACTTTATTCTGCAGGTACTGCCTCAACGACAGCGTCAACTTCATCAGCCACAGCTTCGACTACACCATCTTCTGGAACTGCAGCGGCATCAGCGGCTTTTGCTTCGGCCTTCTGCTTTTTATGTGCCATGAAGCGCTCTTGAGCTTGAGTGTATTGACGCTCCCACTCTTCGCGCTGTGTCTCATGTCCTGGCTTCCACTCTTGAGTCTCTGAATCGAAACCTTCAGGGTAGATGAAGTTGCCCTCAGCATCATAACGCGCAGCCATTCCATACTGAGTTGGATCAAATGCTTCGATCTCAATCTCATGTCCTTCATTGGCCTGCTTTAATGAGAGTGAGATGCGACGACGCTCTAGATCGATATCGATAATCTTTACAAAGAGTTCGTCATCTACTGCAACGACTTGCTCTGGAATCTCAACGTGGCGCTCGGCCAACTCTGAGATATGAACAAGGCCTTCAATGCCTTCGTGAACACGGATGAATGCCCCGAATGGAACAAGCTTTGTCACAACACCAGGGACAACTTGATTAATTGTGTGTGTACGCGCAAATGCCTGCCATGGATCTTCCTGTGTTGCCTTAAGTGAGAGAGATACTCGCTCGCGCTCGAAATCTACTTCAAGAACTTCAACGGTTACTTCATCGCCGACTTCAACAACTTCTCCTGGATGATCGATGTGCTTCCATGAGAGCTCAGAAACGTGGACCAGACCATCTACGCCGCCAAGATCGACGAATGCGCCGAAGTTAACGATAGATGAAACAACACCCGAACGGACCTGACCCTTTTGGAGTTGGTTAAGAAATGTTGTGCGTGACTCAGACTGTGTCTGCTCCAAGAAAGCACGGCGTGAGAGAACAACGTTATTGCGGTTCTTATCAAGTTCGATGATGCGGGCCTCAACCTGCTTGCCAATATATGGCGTTAAGTCACGGACGCGACGCATTTCAACAAGGGATGCTGGCAAGAAACCGCGAAGTCCGATGTCGACGATGAGTCCACCCTTAACAACTTCAATAACAGTGCCGATAACAACTTCATCGCGCTCTTTCTTGCCTTCAATGTCGCCCCATGCACGCTCATACTGTGCGCGCTTCTTAGATAGAATCAGGCGTCCTTCTTTATCTTCTTTTTGTAGAACGAGGGCTTCGATGCTTTCTCCCACTTTAACAATCTCATGTGGATCTACATCGTGGCGAATTGAAAGTTCGCGAGAAGGTATAACGCCTTCAGTTTTATATCCAATGTCAACGAGAACCTCTTCGCGACCAACTTGAACGATTGTTCCGGTGACAAGGTCTCCGTCATTAAAATTTCGAATTGTTCCTTCGATTGCGGCTAGAAAATCAGCGGCCGATCCAATATCGTTTACTGCAATTACTGGTGTTGTTGTTGACAAGTGAGCTCCGTAGGGATAGATGAGTAGTAGTTTCCACGCTTGTGGTTGGAGGGCAAGAGTACGGTTTGCGCCTATATAAGAGCAAATCGCCAGCGGGTAGTAGATCAAATGAAATAGACTCTTGACTATTATGAATCGATATCGCCAGTTATTTGCAATGCCTAACGTGTGGGTGTTAGTGCTGGCTGCTTTTCCGGCTCGTGTGGCCTATGGAATGGTGGGTTTAGCACTTTTTTTTAAGACCCAACAGGCAACCGGCTCAATAGCATTAGCCGGTTTAGTCATAGGTGTGAACTCATTGGCTGGTTCATTAACTGCTGGAATTCGCGGATCAATGATGGATAAGTACGGGCAAAAGTGGCCGCTTCGAATTCTTGTGCCGGGATATGCGACCATGATGATTGTCGTAAATATTTCACACTCAGCAACTCTCATTGTTGTACTGGCAACAATCATGGGCCTTATCGCACCGCCGATAAATTTATCTGTTAGACCATTATGGAAAACAATTGTTACCGGTGATTTTCTGCGTACGGCATACGCCGTTGATTCATCTGTCATGAATACGGCAGGTGTGATTGGACCCGTTATCGCAACGGCGCTTGCGCTCTCTTGGCATCCGGGAAGTCCACTCGTTATCGCCGCAATTTTAATGATGATGGGTGGTGGCGCGCTCGCCCTTGCACCCATATCGCGGGATTGGAAACCTGAGAAAAAAGAAAAAGGCGCCCCATCTCTCTGGCGCAACCCATCACTGCGCCTAATGATGTTAGAGGGCTCCTTTATAGGTTTTGGTTGGGGGCTCTTCGACGTAGCAGTACCTGCATTTGCAACGATTGAAAAACTCCAACACCGCACCGCTTGGGTCTTTGCAGCGATGGGAGTATCCAGCATTATTGGCGGCGTACTTGCGGGGCTAATATCTAAACGAACTTCCTCCCTTTCGGCACTTCGCAAAACCTATTTCGTGTGGCTATTAGTCTCAGTTCCCATGGCCTTTACATATCCAGGTTGGTCGATGGCATTAGCTGGTGCATTTCTTGGCTTTGTGGGTGGAGCGATTCAGGTCTTCTATTGGGAGGTCATGGAGGCCGTGCGGCCTAAAGGTTCGGCAGTTTCATATATGGCTTGGCTCTGGACAGTAGAAGGAAGTGTCATGTCGCTGGGTGCTGCTGTTGGTGGTCTGCTATCTGAATCGGTTTCGCCACAGTTTTGTTTAGCACTGACTACTATTTCAATTGGACTCGGAAACTTGGTACTTACTATCGGTAAGAAGCGACTGAGTGCAGCAAATCGAATTCCAACCAATGAAGAAGATCTAAAAGCAATCGAAGATAACTCCCCTACAACTACTTAATGCGCGGCTTGGTTCCACGTGAGGCCCAAACCCGCACTCACATCAAGTGGTGCTTTGAGTGGATACGCGGCACCCATCTCACGCTTTACTAGTTCGGTCATCTCAACCTCTTCACCTTTGACGATTTCAAAAATTAACTCGTCGTGAATTTGTAATAACAACCTCGACTTTAGTTTTTGAACTTCGATTGCATTCTCTACCTTTAACATTGCTAATTTAATAATGTCGGCCGCAGAACCTTGAATGGGCGCATTAAGTGCCATTCGTTCGGCAACGTCGCGGCGGGCACGGTTATCACTCATTAAGTCTGGCAAGTAACGCCGGCGTCCAAGAATAGTTTCGGTATAACCGGTTTTTCGAGCCTCTTCTACTACCGTTTTTAAGTAGTCACGTATGCCGCCAAAGCGTTGAAAATAGGTATCCATTAACCCTTGTGCCTCGGCTGGAGAAATATCTAACTGTGCCGATAAACCATATGAAGAAAGACCATAAGCCAGCCCGTATGACATCGCTTTAATCTGCCGGCGCATCTCTGAATCGACATCATGGGCCTTGACGCCAAAAATTACCGCGGCGATTGTTGCATGCAAATCCTCCCCTGATTCAAATGCGCTCAACAACTTCGCATCCTGAGATAAGTGAGCCATGATGCGCATTTCAATTTGACTGTAATCGGCCGTCAATAAACTCACATACCCTTTACCTGCGATGAAGGCATCCCTGATACTGCGCCCCTCTTCGGTACGCACGGGGATGTTTTGTAAATTGGGAGCAATCGAAGACAGACGGCCGGTGGAAGTTACGGTCTGGCCAAAGTGCGTATGGATCCGTCCATCTTTAGCGATTTCAGCGATCAGGCCTTCAATAGTCGTTGCCAATTTTTTGGTCTCACGTATTCGAAGCAAGTGGGTCAAAAGCGGGTGACCACTTTTCTGGTGGAGCCACTCCAGACTCTCAGCATCGGTCGTATAACCCGTTTTTATCTTCTTAGTTTTGGGTAGAGCTAACTCTTCGAAAAGGACAACTTGTAACTGTTTAGGAGAGGCAACGTTGAATTCATGACCAACGCATTCGTGAGCGGCCTTAGTCTCATCAGCAACTTCGCTTTCGAAAAAAACCTGCAATCGTTCGAACTCTTTGCGATTTACTGCAATCCCTATATTTTCCATTCGTGCCAAAAGCTCGGCAATAGGAAGTTCGAGCGTTACAAAGAGATCAATTAAACCCCGTTCCTGCAATTCCCGCGTAAGTGAATCTCTCAGAAAGAAAAGGGATCTAGCTGACGTAAGTAACTCTTGCTCTGGTGAAGAAGTACTAATGACAGAGCCATCTCCCCAGCGCTCTTGAATATCCATTAGTTCTTGTGCGCGAACTCCTGGATTTATTAAGTAGGCAGCAATGGCAGTATCAAACTTGATGCCTAAAAATAAATTTGTTCTGGCCAAGGATTTAGCATCATGTGCAATCTTTTTAATGCGTGGGTTAGTCGCCCACTCCCCCATGGTAGATGCATGGACTAAATAGACTTCATCGGTTGAGAATGCAACCGCATAGCGGTGAAGTTTTTCGTCAATAAGAGAAAATGCCACTGCAATAGTCCCACTATGAAGCGCAATCTTTGCATCTAGCTCTTGTGGAGTTAATACTCCCTCGCTCAACTGATCGGCAAAGAGCATGGGTTCGCTTACGGCCACAATTGGATTGCTTGCCTTTACTAGAAATGGTGTCAAACGAGTTTTGAGCGATTTAAATTCGAGAAGGTCAAAGAGGGGGTTAGTTTTGTTTTCATCCACTCCAACCCAAGCCAACTCGTCGATAACCAGTTCGATGGGTACATCCACAACTAACTTTGTTAACTCACTATTGAGACGCACACTTTCAATGCAGTCCCGAAGTGATTGGCCAACTTTGCCGGGGACTGCTTCGATATTGGCGATTAACTCTTTTAACGAGCCATATTCGATAATCCACTTAGCTGCCGTCTTTTCGCCAACACCTGGAACTGATGGCAGATTATCACTCGGGTCTCCCCGCAGAGCGGCAAAATCTGGATACTGCGCGGGGGACATCCCATACTTTTCGTGAACCGACAAAGGAGTCATGCGGGCCAAATCACTGACGCCCCGCTTTGGATAGAGAATTGTAGTCTTATCGTTGACTAACTGAAATGAGTCGCGATCACCCGTACAGATGAGAACTTCGGCGCCTTCGCTCTCTGCGCGTTTGGCAATTGTTGCCAAGATGTCATCGGCCTCATAGCCCGCTACTTCAAAACTCGTGATTCCAAAAGAATCTACTAAGTCATGTAAGTAAGACATTTGTGAGCGAAATTCATCGGGAGTTTTCGTTCTATTGGCTTTGTACTCGGGAAAGATTTCTGATCGAAAGGTTTTTCGCGAAACGTCAAAGGCCACGGCAACATGCGTTGGCTTTTCACTTGAAAGCAATGACAACAGCATTGTGGCAAAGCCATAGATTGCATTAGTGTGCTGGCCAGATGCTGTGGTGAAGTTTTCAGGTGGAAGGGCGAAAAAAGCCCGGTAAGCCATTGAGTGCCCATCGATAAGTAATAGGCGTTTGTGCATGTGCTCATCTTAGATTGAACGCTAGAATACGTGGCATGGACAATCAAGAGTTGCTTAAAATTTATCATGAGCGCGGCGAAGGTGCGCTAGATACGAAAATGGGAATTAAAATTATTCTCGCTGAACCTGGTCGACTAGTCGGAACAATGCCTGTTGAAGGTAACACGCAGCCACTAGGAATTTTGCATGGAGGCGCAAACGTTGTCCTAGCCGAAACTCTTGGTTCATTCGGTAGTTGGATGCACGCTGGCGCAAAACGAAAAGTAGTTGGAATAGAGATAAATGCAACGCATCACAAATCGGCTACAAGCGGACTAATTACTGGCACGGCTACCGCTATCTCATTGGGCAAGACTTTATGTAGTTGGGATATTGTCCTTACCAACGATGCTGGAGAGAGAACCTGTACCGCGAGACTTACATGTTTAATTCTGGCTGAGCGTTAAAGAAATTACGAGTGCGCCCCGGTTCCTAAATAAGCCTCGCGCACTGCTGGATCATTGAGTAGATCGGCAGCGGCTGCCTCTTTCACAACGTTTCCGGTCTCAAGGATGTAG
>JAYTTL010000164.1:0-6399 GCA_043745325.1 Actinomycetes bacterium | reverse complement strand
CGCTAGGTGCAATCTTAGTTTTCCAAATATTTTGATTGCTCATTGAAGAGAAGTATTTGACCACGGCAATTGAGACAAGAATTTCAACTGCCCCAATTGCAATGACGGCGATACCACTCATCCAACTAAATAGCTTTGTATATGGATCCAAACCACCAACTGCGAAAATTACAATGACGGCTGCTGCAATTATAGATGTCACTAATGATGCGTTTTGAGGAGCACCTGACTTGTTGGTTTTTGCAAGCACGCTTGGCATAACGCCAGCGCGTCCCATTGCAAAGAAGTAGCGGCCAGCAGCATTTTGAAAAGCTAGTAGGCCAGCAAAGAGAGAAGTGAGTACCAAGATCTTCATTAAATCTACGATTCCTGAACCCACATATTGACCCGCCAGACTAAAAAGTACATTGGCAGGATTTGCAAGAGGTGTGCCGCCGACTGAACTCCTTGTAACAATCTCATCCATCAACTTTGAACCTCCCATACCTACAACCATTGCAAATGAGACGATGGCAAAAATAGCTGATATCGCAATGATGGAGTAGTAAGTCGCGCGCGGAACATCACGCTTAGGATTTTGGGACTCCTCGCCATAAATTGCCGTTGCTTCGAAGCCAATAAATGAAGCAAAAGCAAAGGCTAAAGCAATTCCAGCGGGTCCAGTAAAGCCTCCAGCAAATACGGCCGATGGGTTAAATGAGCCCCACACATTCGGAGTTTCAGGTCCGCCTTTGATGAAGATGGAAATGGCTGTAACAAGAAGTGAAAGTATTTCGATGATAAGTAGAGTTCCTAGGATTTTTGCGCCAACATCGACACTGAGAACTGACAAAATAGTTGCAATCACGAGACCAATAAGTGCCCATACATACCAATTCAAATTGACGCCATGCTCGGCCATCGTTAAATTCATAACAAGCCCAAAGAAACCATAAATCGCTAATTGAATAGTTAGGTATCCGATCAGTGAGGCATAAGATGCCGACACTCCTGCCCTAACTCCCAAACCTTTTCCAACGAATGCGAAAAATGCTCCGGCATTTGTTACGTGATGGCTCATTGCGGCATAACCAACGGAGAAAATCAAAAGTGTTAAGCCTGCGGCAAGATAAGCACCGGGAGCAGCGACTCCATTTCCAAGTAACATCGCAACAGGAACTGCACCCGTCATTCCAACTAGTGGCGCAGATGCTGCAACAACAAAAAAAACGATTCCAAAAACGCCAAGGCGACCTTTACGAAGTGTTGAACTTTGTTCAGACATGTGCTCTCCTTTTAACAATTTTAATAATCGTTCACATCCAAACGATTTTGAGATAGGATTGCGCATTGAAGGTAGTGGTGTCAAGGGTTTTCCACTGATTTGCTAGAGAATTTGATGGCTGTGGAAACTATTTATAATTGACCAAAGGAGAGTTTTAGCAAAGGAGAGTTTAAAAGTGTCGATATTAAAAGGTCTATACGCTCCACAAACTCCAAGCGGAAAAAGTGCAATTGTCCCTGAAATGCCCTGGTTTTACTCTGGAAATCTTCTGACCGTTGAATATCGCACAAATCCAAAGAATATTGCGGCACTGCTTCCACCAGGAGTTGAATTAGTTGAGGAAGATCCAGGCGCCGTTGCCTTCATTTGGGCCGATTGGCAGAGCTGCTCAACTTCAAAAGAAGAACTACTAGATCCGGTGCGCTCTCAATATTTGGAAGCTTTCGTTGTCGTTCGATGTTCATACGAGGCAAAAACTTATAGCCGTTGTGTTGCGATTTGGGTGACGAAGGATTTTGCAATTGCGCGTGGCTGGTTTCAGGGTTACCCCAAGAAGCTTGGATCTGTTGCAATGACTCGAATTTTTAATCGCGGAAAGGCAACTGCAAAACTAGAAGCAGGTTCACAACTAGGTGCAAGCGTCTCTGCCTACGATCACAGACTTGCGTCAGCTCGAGTTACTCTTACTGCTCCATCAAAAACAAATGGATTTGTTAACGGTCATCCAATGCTACACAGCCGATGGGTGCCTTCAATTACTCCAGGTTTAGGTAATTCACTCGACCAACTCATCACCATGAGTGGCGTTGATCTGGATTTAGGTGAACCTTGGGAGGGCACAGCCGAACTTACGCTCATGGATTCTCCATGGGATGAGTTGGCTTCAATACTTCCCATCGATGAGATTATTGGTGGCTACTACCGCGAAGTCGGAGTGACTTTCAACGGTGGCACATTGCTTTTAGACACATCAAATCCAAAAGTTTAAACTCTTCTAGAAGCGCAATAAGTATTCTTCTTGTTCCCATACGGTAACTTCCCGAGTATCGGGATCATCGACACTTTTCTCGTATCTCATAATCTCATCGCGCTTTAGGGCAAGAAAAGCTTCGACAAGTTCTGCAGAAAGATAACCCTTAATATTTTCATTTGCATCTAGTGCATCAAGTGCCTCTTTGAGTGTCATCGGCAATATCGGCGCTGATTCATTATCGTAGGCCATTCCCTCTGCAGGTTGGGGACAAGAGAGCTTTCGATTAATTCCATCCAAACCAGCTGCCAAAATGACGGCAATGATGAGATATGGATTTGCTGCGCCATCTCCTACGCGTACTTCCAACCGAGTTCCAGCATCGCGCTCTGGAGGAATGCGGACCATGCAGCTTCTATTATCAAAGCCCCAGTTTGCACGGTATGGCGCCAAAGTATCTGGACCAAGTCGTTTGAAGGCATTCACAGTCGGATTACAAAGGGCAGTTATCGCCGCCGCATTTTCTACTATTCCAGCAATCATATGATGAGAGATATCAGATAACCCCAAACCTCCATCGTGCATTTTATTTTTGCCATGCATATCCTCAACTGAGAAATGTAAATGAAAACCACTTCCACCCTCATCCGACCAAGGTTTTCCAATAAATGTTGCAATTTTATTCTCTTTTGCCACCATATCCTTTATTGCGGTCTTAAAAATAAACGTACGATCAGCAGCACTCAGGGCCTCGGAGTGCCACAGATTAATTTCATACTGACTTGGGCTAAATTCATGATTTGCCGCAACGACTCCAATATTCATTTTATCTAACGCTCGAATTATGCGTAAAAAAGTTCCATCTGGATCAACCATTGCGCCCGTTGTGTAGACAAAACCGACATTTTCATGTGCACGTGAATACTTACCGTCAATTTTTTTAGCAATATAAAATTCGAGCTCAGGTCCAACAACTGGCACCAAACCTAATTTCGTATACTCGGCTATAACTTTTTTCAAAACTGTTCGTGGAGCGAAAAGATTTTCAGACCAATCTGGATTATATGCATCAACAATTGCACATGCCATTCCTGGTTCGTAAGGAAGATTTTTAATAGTTTTCGGATCTAATTTGGTTATGAAATCCTGCAAACCATCGGAAACGATATTGCCCGCATCAAGTACGCCACCATCATTGGCGGTAACCCATACGCCTTGACAGAAAGCAGGACCGTGTTTTACCCCTCTTTCTAATTCAGAGGTCAAGATATATTTTGAGCGAGTGGTACCAAGTACATCTGCAAACATAACCTGCAAAATATCTGAGCCTTCTTTTTCTAATCGCTCTCGAATCTCATGTATTGCATGTGACATAAGTGCCCCCCGGTAAAATAAACATCACTTCATTCGTATACGAACGGTAACCTATGCTCCGATTGAGTTATCATTCGCAACACTATTTCCTGATTTATTCATTTGACTAGCGCAGGTGTACTTTTACGGGCATTCTCTTAACCCCATGTACAAAGTTCGAGCGTAAAAAGTCTATTGGTCCAACGATTTCCATAGAATCAATTCGAGCCACCAAGTCTTCAAACATAACCCGTAGTTCGATTCGGGCCAGCGCATTGCCTAGGCACATATGGGGACCACCTCGGCCAAACGTCATATGTTCATTGGGATTTCTTGCGATATCAAAACTATTTGCATCCTCAAAGATCTCGGAATCACGATTTCCAGATGCAAACCAAGTAACAACTTTCTCGCCAGTCTTAATCGTTTTACCATGAAGATGGACGTCTTTTGTGGCAGTGCGGCGGAAGTGATAAACAGGGCTTGCATAGCGAAGGAACTCTTCAACTGCCCAAGGTATGAGTTCGGGGTCTTCCTGCAATCTTTGCAATTGCTTAGGATTATTAATTAAATTCATCATTGTATGAGAGATTGTGTGACGTGTTGTTTCATTTCCTGCAACAACAAGTAACAAGAAATTAGTATGAAAATCTCGCTCAGTCAAAGGGATTCCGTCACGCATTTTACCGTTAACTAATACAGAGACTAAATCAGTACTATCCTTGCCTCGTCGATCTTTAGCCAGTGCATCTCCGTAAGCAAAAACTTCAAGGGCAGCTGGTGAACGGAAAGGAATAAGCCGATACTTTTCACTCTCAGGGTCACTAATCAATACATCTGCATGTTCAGGGTCATCGAAGCCAATCATTCGATTGCCCCACTCAATAAGTTGGGTAGTGTCCTCGTCGGGGACATCAAGTAGTCGCGCTAAGACGTTAATTGGAAAATCAGCAGCAACTTCCTTAACAAAATCAAATTCACCCAAAGCGAAAGCTTTATCTAAGGTAGTGGCGGTTAATCCACGCAAGAAAACTTCGTATTGAGCAACCGCATTCGGTGTAAATTGTCCTTGTAGTAATTGGCGCATGGCGCGGTGCCTTGTACCGTCGGTCTCTAGCATCGATCGCCTGGCCTCTTCTTGTTCTTTATCTACTTCTTCTAAATTCGTAAAGCGCTCACTTGTAAAAGTATCTGGATCTCTAAGCACTGAAACGATGTCGTGATATTTAGTAAGTGACCAAAATCCATGGTTGGGGGCATCTTCTTCACTCCAATGGAGGGGCTCGCCAGCGCGCAGCTTCTCAAATTCTTGCCATGGAGCACCAGATGCAAATAAATCTAGATCAGACAAATTGACAGATTGAGTTGTCATGTGGAATCCAATCGTTAGGATACGAATTAAATCGGAGTATACCCACAGTCAAGTACAAAGTGCAGGTTCATATAAATTACTCTTCAATATAGACTCAGTTACATGGCTGGCCCACATACTTTAGACGAGACCGAACGCCAAGTATCAACTTTATTGAGCGACCTGCCAATTGATTTCGAATCAATGACGCTAATTTCAAATTTATTTCGTGCCGGTAATGCCGTCAAGAATCACTTAGAGCGAAGTGTTTTATCCAAATATGAACTCTCATGGACTGCATTCGTAGTCCTCTGGGTTATTTGGATCTGGGAGCCGATTGAGACTAGAGACATTGCTGCTGAGGTTGGAACATCTAAGCCAACGCTGACTGGTGTTTTAAAAACTTTAGAGAAAAAAGGTTGGGTCATAAAAAGCCAGAGTAAAACTGACAAGAGATTAGTTGTCGTTACTTTAACTAAAATGGGCAAAAAAACCATGCGGAAGTTATTTCCGGAATTTAATAAGGAGGAAATATATTTAGCAAAAGTTACTAATCCAAAATCTAGAACTCAAACCGCCAATTCATTAAGAGCACTAGCAATTCATGCACAGTTGACTCAATCCCGACGCGAATAGCTCTGGGCAGAATCAATGAATCCCCAAATAATTCGAATTTGTTCTGTTGATAGTCATGATTGTTGCTGGCTCGGGACCCTTCCAAAGCATGATTGGCGAGCCCACCGTTCCCTTTTGGAAAATTTAACGGTAGCCTAGGTCAAAATCGTTTGTATCCAAATGACATCAATTTTTAGGGTGTTACGTTCGACCGGGGAGAAGCATGAACACTGTTGAAATTGCCGGAGTACTGATTGATACTCGCCACTATATTGACGGAAAACGTGTTGCATCAATTGAAACGTTTGAAAATACTTCACCCATTGATGGAAGTTTTTTAGGCAATTTTTCGCGTGCAGGAGCATCGGAAGTTGACGCTGCAGTCGTCGCCGCCAGAACTGCTTTTCCAGAATGGCGAGATCTTGGACCAAGAGGCCGCGGTGACAAGCTAGAAAAACTTGCAACTCTGATTGAGGAAAATATTGAAGTACTTTCTCAGATAGAGACTCTAGATAATGGATCACTTCTTCGATCCAACCGACGGGGAGTAATGCCTAGGGCGGCGGCAAATATTAGATTCTTTGCCGACTGGGCTATCAATGAATTAAAGCATGAGGCTTTTGAAACAAGGGGACACGTAAATCATATTTCTTGGGATCCATCCGGGGTGGCCGCACTAATAACTCCTTGGAATGCACCACTTATGCTCGCTACTTGGAAAATTGGACCTGCATTAGCGGCCGGAGATACAGTCGTTTTGAAGCCAGCCGAATGGACACCGTTAACTGCAAGTTTCTTTGCTGATCTCACTTTAAAAGCAGGGATTCCTGCGGGTGTTTTCAATGT
>JAYTTL010000163.1:0-1761 GCA_043745325.1 Actinomycetes bacterium | reverse complement strand
CGCAGAAATATTCACTATCTGCGCCAGTCTTTGGCCCCTACATTGCCTATAGCGGGCTAACGTGCAACGTGCTTAATGCATCACTCAATCGTACGCGGGTAGTAACTGATCAAAATACGGCCCAGATTCAAAGAACTGCCACACCCGTTCTCATCGTTGGCACCACACATGATCCAGCTACACCGTATGTATGGGCGCAAGCTTTATCTAGGTACATCAAAGGTTCTCACTTAGTCACTTTGCAAGGAGAAGGTCATACTGGCTATGGTCGTGGATCGGCCTGTATTGATACCGCCGTGGATAGTTATCTTATTAACCGCGAAATGCCTTTAAAAAACCTCATTTGTTCGAAGTAGCTCTTACTTAAGGATTGGTTTATTTGTCACTCGCGAGGCCTCACTAACCCACGGCTTATCCAAGTCGAGCGCGTCAATATCTTTAATTTTTAACTTCGATAAATCCCATAATCCAACACATGACCAATCCGGGTTATAGAAACTCCACCATGACACCCCTGAGCTTTGCCCACTCTTAAAAACTTTTAATGCCCAGAGTTATCAATACGGGCTAAACCCTGATTTGGCGGAAAATACAAAGGATGCCCCGGCTAGTCCAGTCATATCTCTCTTTCCCCTATGAGAGATAAGGATTAACGCCACTTCCGACAATTTTGATCAAATATCCGCACCATGGGTTTTTACTTTCAAAAACGCCAACTCTTGGCCATTTCAGAGCCTTTTATCAGCCTTTGATGGTAAGTAGCACCCCTTTTCATAGGGCAAGATATTACCTATGCGCTTAGACCATGTCTCATACGTAACATCCCATGATCAATTAGCCGACACCGTTCAACGCCTGGGCTCGCGCCTAGGTAGTACGTTCGTCGATGGTGGCATCCATCCACGCTTTGGTACGCGCAACTTCACACTGCCATTACAAAACGGTCATTACTTAGAAGTTGTATGCCCACTGGATCACCCGGCATCTGATTCATCACCATTTGGAAAAGCTGTTTCTCGTCGAGCAGCCGAAGGTGGCGGTTGGCTTACATGGGTCGTTGCAGTTGATGATGTCTCCGCGATTGAAACACGACTTGGTCGCCCAGCAGTTGATGGTCACCGCACGAAGCCCGATGGCACCGATATTCGTTGGAAGCAGATCGGCATTCTTGGAACGTTGGAGGATCGTCAACTACCGTATTTTATTGAGTGGATTGAAAACCACCATCCATCTACCGATGGCAAGGCCGTTGCGAAAATTGTGAAAGTTGAAATTGCAGGCGATGAAAAAACTATTACCGATTGGCTTGGCTCTGATGCAGCTGCAGCACTTGGAAGTAACGTTGATGTTATTTGGTTATCACCTGCCGAAAACGAAGGTGAAAACGGAATCGTTGCAGTGCATTTAGAGACACCTACCGGCGTTATCCGTCTTGATTGAAAAGTAAAAGTCGTAAATATTCAAGCACTAAGTTTTATAAAGTAACTCCGCCGCCTTAGCTCAGTTGGCAGAGCGTCGCTCTCGTAAAGCGAAGGCCTCGGGTTCGATTCCCGAAGGCGGCTCCATTACTTTTCGCCAATCGCTACTGCTGAAGCACCATTGTTGACTGACCTGCCACTTTTACTTCACCCATTATTCCAGTACTGATTGGCTTAGTCCCAGCTTTATCACCCGCAACAACGATTGACCAGGTACCAGCTTTTGGCAGCTTGACTATCTGCTCAGTTGCGTTCGGATTATGAATTACGACAAAGTTAGCCG
>JAYTTL010000162.1:0-1762 GCA_043745325.1 Actinomycetes bacterium | reverse complement strand
TCTACTTCCGCCAATCGTAGTGATACCAAATTGAAATATCCATTGAGCTACAGGGCCATTTACGAAACTTAAACAGCACTGCCGTCAAATTTTTAATTAGAAAATTTTTCGTGGATACCATGAACTCTAAATCGTCCAAACCTGTGTTAATCTTGTTGCAGTCAGGAAGGTGCACCACAGAGTTACAGAAATATAGCCCGTAGAGAAATCTGCGGGGTTTATTTTTTAGTGGACAAATGAAAGTAGCCCCGCATGACGTCTACGGGGCCACTTCGTCCAGGACTACCAAGGCCAAGTGATCTAATTAGTAGAGTTGACGACGCCCATCGCTTAACCATTTCCCTATCTCCGAGAGATTTTTCTCCTGATCTAAGAGCATTACCTCGAAATTAGAGCACGTTGATTAAAGCAGAAATACTCGTCACTCGGAGTAACTTCATTCGATCACCACAAGATTGGTGCTATCGTTCTGATAATTCGCTAGAAAAGTGCACGGAAGTTCCATTGAACTACAAAATAAACCCCGCAGAGAAATCTGCGGGGTTTATTTGTTTCCTGCTACTTCTGCCTCCAACTACTCCAGAAGTAATGTCAGCGAGAAGTACTAGATTCAACAACTATGACTCCAGACCGTAATCCAAAACAGCCACTTAAGAAAAGGACAGTTGTTGGCTCAGGAAAAATTGAGAAGATTACCCGCCCATCCTCAAATGATCTACATGAAATAGTCTTCTTTCAAAGGCACATTGATGACGAGTACGATGAATCAACTCCTGGTCAAGAATTCTTAAATAAGATCTGTCCAGAAAAGGTGCGTAGAACCTTTCGCGCAGTACTCATTGAAGTAGCTAAAGCTCCTCCTAAAAGATTTGCCGGCGGAGGTTACTGGGAGGCAATGCACGGAGATATGAGTGGGTGGTTCGAATAGCTGCCCTAAGTGAACTTAGAATGGAGTCGTTCTCTTACTTCTGACTTTACCGAAAGTTAAATGGTAAGAGTAAGTACATGAGCAATCTCGTCTCGCTCCTTTTCTGGTAAAGGCTCAAGAGATACACGCATGCCAAGGGCTGCTGCTACTTCAGTCAAAGTACTAAGAGTTGGATTGCCAGTACCTTTTGAAAAAAACCGCCTAATGTTTGCCGGTTCTGAGCCCAGTTTTCGCGCAACTTCCGCCTTTGTGATGCCATCTTTAAACCTTGCTTCATCCAACTTGTTAACCAAAGAGTCGAAAGTGGATATACGAATGGACTCCAGAAGAAATAAACGCAACTGCTCCGGATCTTCAAGATCCTGAGCTAAATCATCCCAGAACACTTTCTTTCTAATAGGCACTTTAGCCCCCTTCCCTTTGAAGGAAGCGTATCATACTTGATACGTACTTGTGTGCATACTCTTCTCTACGAAGCTGACTATTGGAGATGCGAAAGACCCGCCGGAGAAATACCGACGGGCCTGGTATTTTCACTTCAGCACCAATTAAATAGAACCCGCGAAATTAGAAGTGGCTCCA
This sequence comes from Actinomycetes bacterium, assembly GCA_043745325.1. Classification (GTDB taxonomy): domain Bacteria; phylum Actinomycetota; class Actinomycetes; order Nanopelagicales; family Nanopelagicaceae; genus Planktophila. The sequence continues at coordinate 252 of JAYTTL010000162.1, read as the reverse complement.
CGCAATTAAATTACGCAGAGCCACCGAGGTTGTGCCCTCGACAGGATTCGAACCTGCAACCTCTGGCTTCGTAAGGGCCACGCTCTATCCGTTGAGCTACGAGGGCACCTGCGAAAACTAGAGTTAAGAAAGAGTTGACATAGTTTCAATAATCATTTAGTGGATAACTTCATTTATAGATTTCTAGGTGTTAGTCTTTGATTACTTCGTAAGGACCACAGAATAAATCTCTGTTGAACTACAAAGAGACCC
>JAYTTL010000161.1:0-1770 GCA_043745325.1 Actinomycetes bacterium | reverse complement strand
ATGTACATATCAAGCGTTTACGTTCAAAGGTTGAAGTTGATCCAGCTAACCCGGTTATGATTCAAACAATTCGCGGGCTTGGGTACAAATTAGAGAGCTAAACCTGAGCGCCAGCACTCTCTAAAACTTTAATCGCACTCTTATTGTGGTGTAACTATGTCTCTTCAAATTATGATGAAAACATGACTTCACTTGAAAATATTCGAGATTTGGTGACGGATTCAAAATTTACTTATCGTCAGCGCGTGGCTGGACTTGCACATTTAGCTGAAAATCTACTCGATCCTCCTGCAGTGCGCAAAGAGTGCAGTGACGCTTTAGCAAATCGAATTATCTGCGATATGTATGAAGGCAATGCACCATACCGCCCACGATATTTATTACCCGACTATAAAAAAGTTCTAGTACATGGTTCAGTTTTTTTGGAACTTCCACCGGCTGAAAACTTAGACGATGCCCTTACTTTTCTACTCATAATGTATTCGGCAACACCTTCTATAACGGGCTACCCCGTCTACTTTGGCGACTTGGACACTCTACTTCTTCCCTATGTTGAAGGTGTCATCGATGAAGATTTATATTCGAAGTTGAAGCGTTTCTGGATCAGCCTTGATCGCATGTTTCCCGATGCATTTGCTCACACAAATTTATCTCCCGTTTATAATCGAGTATCAAAAATGATATTGAGGTTGGAGCGCGAACTTTTGCAAGTAGTTCCAAATATCTCTCTTAAGGTAGATCCAATTTTGACAAGCGATGAGTATATTTTAGATGCGGTCAAAACCGTTTTTCTTTGCGGGAAACCACACTTCATCAACGATGTGATGATGCAATCTGATTTGGGAGCTGATTACGCCGCCGTCAGTTGCTATAACTCGCTCAAAATTGGTGGCGGTTCCCATACCCTTGTGCGGATTAACTTGAAAGCAACTGTCGATGCCGGTGAAGGGGGTATTGAATCTTTCTTTGCTTTGACCCTTCCATATTATTTAGATCTAACGGCTGAACTTATGGAGTCACGAATTCTCTATCTTGTTGAAGAATCGAACTTCTTTGAGTCTCATTGGTTAGTTATCGAAGGCCTGCTGGATTTAGCTAAATTCTCTGCGATGTTTGGCCTCTTTGGATTAGCCGAAGCGGTCAACACATTGATGCAAAAAGATGGGCTCGAAGGCACATATGGTCATAGCAGCAAGGCCGACGATCTTGCATATCGAATAACATCCTTTATTTCCACATGGGTATCGTTGCGAACGATGCCATACTGTGATGCAAACAACGGCCATGCTTTTTTACATTCTCAATCTGGAATTGATTTAGATATTGGAGTAACGGCAGGTACCCGGATTCCAATTGGAACCGAACCGCCACTAATTTCGCATTTAAAAACAGTTGCGCGCCATCACCATTTGTTCCAATCAGGAATCAGTGATGTTTTATCTTTCGATGACACTGCAATTGGCAACCCCCAAGCTATCGTCGATGTGATTCGTGGCGCCTTTAAAAGTGGGATGCGTGACTTTACTTTCAATTTGGATAGCAATGATTTTATTCGAATCACGGGTTATTTAGTTCGGAAATCAGATCTTGCAAAATTGCCAAGCGCTCGTCATTCGAGCACATATTTGGGTGCTGGTGCGATTGCCGGTTCACATGTTGATCAACGCACAGTGAAAAGAGTAACCAGTGCTGAAAGCTCTCCAAGCACAAGTAGCTAGTACCATTCCCTTTTCGTGGGTCGATGGCCCCGGAAATCGCTTTGTGCTATTT
>JAYTTL010000160.1:0-1771 GCA_043745325.1 Actinomycetes bacterium | reverse complement strand
CCAATGAGCGCGCTGGACGTGCCGCCGTCTTTACGGGTTTAGTTGTAGTAGACATAGAGGCAGAGTCTAGGCGTCAGGTGGCGGCATGTCGAAAAGGGAGGCAATGTGAGACGGTGGCGTTCGCCCTATATGGGCAAAGCCAGCAGCGGTCGCCACTCGCCCTCGTGGAGTTCTAGCGATAAATCCATTTCGAACTAAGAAAGGCTCGGCCACGGATTCAACGGTCTCACGCTCTTCACCAACTGCGATAGCCAGCGTCGAAAGACCAACGGGGCCACCATTAAATCGCTCGATCAACGCCGTTAAGACCCCTCGGTCGAGTCGATCCAAGCCCAACGCATCGACTTCATATATATCAAGGGCGGTGCGAGTATCGAGCAGAGAGATAAGGGAGCTCCCAGATACTTGTCCATAATCTCGCACTCGGCGAAGGAGTCTGTTGGCAATACGTGGAGTTCCACGAGACCTACCTGAGATCTCAATAATCGCATCTGCGGCGATCTCAATATCGAGAAGCTCAGCGCTGCGTGTGATGACTTCAGCTAGCTCACTATCAGAATAAAAATCCAAATGGGCGGTAAAGCCGAATCGATCGCGCAAGGGGCTTGTGAGTAAACCGCTGCGGGTAGTTGCCCCAACAAGAGTGAAATGCGGAAGTTGTAATGGAATTGCCGTTGCACCCGGACCCTTACCTACGACAATATCAACACGAAAATCCTCCATCGCAAGATACAAGAGTTCTTCAGCAGGCCGTGGGAGTCGATGAATCTCATCTAGAAATAAAATCTCGCCCTCAACAAGTGAGGACAATATCGCAGCCAAATCGCCTGCATGTGTAATTGCCGGTCCACTAGAGATTCGAATGGGCGCCGACATTTCACTGGCAAGAATTAGCGCCAACGTTGTCTTGCCCAAACCCGGAGGACCTGAGAGCAAAATATGATCAGCAGGAGTTGTGCGCGCTCGCGCGGCGGTGAGGAGAACATCGATTTGCTCACGCACGCGGTGTTGACCAATGAACTCTTTCAATGTTGAGGGGCGAAGCGAGTGTTCCAGCGCAGACTCTTCGCCTTTAATGTGTGAGCCGACTAATCGATTTTCAACCACGAGAACCTCTTGCCTCCGTGAGCGCCTCTTTGAGTAGATCACTGAGAGAGAGTGACGTTGGATCAATACCTTCACTATTTAAGCGTGAAACTACACTCGTGATCGCTCCATCAGACTCTCTAGGTGAAAAACCAAGGGAGACAAGCGCGCTACTTAAAGATTCGCGCCATGCAGGAATATGAACGTTGTAACGTGGAGCCTCTGAGAAATCCTTCAATTTTCCTTTTAACTCCAAAATCATTCGCTGCGCACCTTTGCGCCCTATTCCGGGAACTTGTTCTATCGCTGAAACATCTTCGGTAGCAATTGCCCGACTTAAATCATGCGGGCTAAGCGATCCGAGAATTGACAGTGCGACTTTCGGACCTATTCCTGAAACAGTTTGAACGAGCTCGAATAGTGAGCGCTCTTCATCGCTTAAGAAACCAAAGAGCGTTAATGAGTCTTCACGAACAACTAACGTTGTAAAAAGATGTATTTGCATTCCCATTGTCACATTAGAACTAGTTGTCGCATTCACTAAAACTTTTAAACCGACACCACCAACTTCTACAGTCACATAATCGATGTGAATTGCACGAACGGTTCCAGAAATAAATGAAATCATTTAAGTACGAAGGTTTCGCATGCGAGATTTTTCTTGAGATAGAGCATAGGAAATTTT
>JAYTTL010000159.1:0-24317 GCA_043745325.1 Actinomycetes bacterium | reverse complement strand
CTTTTTTTAGCCGCAGATTTCTTTACGGGTGCGCTTTTTTTAGCAGCGGGTTTATTCTTTACGTTGTTTTTAAGCGCACTAAATACAGCCACAATCGTCCTTTGGTTTTATCAGCGATGAACGCTGAAGCGATGTCTATATTATAATTTATCCATAGGGGTAAATGCACATCGAAAACACTCATTTGGCAGGTTTAAGCGCGTGCGAGCGCAGATCTGATCACATCTCCGACGGATTCGACCTCAACTAAGAAGCCGTCATGGCCAAATGGTGATGAAATAACCATATGAGGCCAAGCTTGAGGGGCCATGTGTGCAATTTCTGCCTGAAGTCGTGCTGGAAAGAGGCGGTCAGTGTCGATTGAGACGGCCATGACTGGAATTGTGATGCTTGCCAACGCGCTAGCAACTCCCCCTCGTCCCCGGCCAATATCATGACTATTCATCGCTTCAGTCAGCACGATGTAGGTATTTGCATCAAATCGATGGGATAACTTCTCGGCCTGATGGTCTAAGTAGGATTCAACGGCAAAGCGTCCCGTTTCATCTCCTTGGAGTTCTCGTCCAAAGCGCACATCCATCTCGGCTTCGGTGCGATATGTCAGGTGTGCGATGCGTCGGGCTATTCCCATACCCTCGGTCGGCCCAACAGATTTATCGTAGTAATCGCCTCCATGAAAATGTGGATCGGATTTAATCGCACGGATTTGTATCGATGCACTGCCAATCTGATCCCCTGTTGCCACCGCTGATGAGCCGATTGTACAGATGGCACTAACACGATCTGGACGCTCAACTGCCCATTCCAAGGCACGCATTCCGCCAAGGGATGGACCGACTGCAAGTCGATACTTCTCAATACCGATGGCATTACTAAATGCAATCTCGGCTGTAACCATGTCCCTAATTGTCACTGATGGAAAGCGCGAGCCATATCGACGGCCATCGGGTGCGATCGAAGATGGTCCAGTCGATCCCTGACAACCACCGATGACGTTTGGACAGAGAATAAAATACTCATCCGTATCAAAGGGTAGGCCCGGACCTACCATCGATGGCCACCAACCGGGCACATCTGACCAACCTGTCATAGCATGATTGACCAAAATTGCATTATCTTTCTTTGAGTTAAGCACACCCCAACTTTGATATGCGATGGTGATATCTTCTAGCGTTTCACCACTTTCTAAGGCGAGATCGCCGATAGATAGAAATTGGCGATCACCGGGTGCATGGGTTTCAAGCCATGCCCCGGTGACTAAAGCGCCACTGTGAATCAAAGCGCTGCAGCGAAACCATCGCTCAAGTCAGCTTTGATATCTTCGATATCCTCAAGGCCGACCGACAAGCGAATTAAGCCCGGATTTACACCGGCATCGAGCAACTCATCACTTGAGAGCTGCGAATGAGTTGTTGATGCTGGATGAATCACTAAAGATCGTACATCACCAATATTTGCAACATGGGAGTGCAGAGTTAACGCCTCTACAAACTTTCTACCGGCATCAATTCCACCCTTAATTTCAAAAGAGAGCACCGAGCCAGAGCCCTTTGGAGCATACTTCGTCGCAAGCGCGTTATATGGCGACGTTGGTAGCCACGAGTAATTCACTTTTTCCACTTGAGGGTGCGCAGCAAGCCAGGTTGCAACGGCCTTAGCATTTTCTAAATGTTGTTTCATACGAAGAGTTAGCGTCTCAAGACCTTGAGCAAGTAGCCAAGCATTGAATGGGCTAACCGCGGCCCCAATATCGCGCAACAATGTTAGGCGAATTTTGAAGATGTAGGCAAGGTTTGCACCAAATGCACTTCCAACTCCGAGAGCTTGAGCGTAAATCAGACCGTGATAGGAAGGATCTGGCGTATTAAAGCTGGTAAATTTTTCTGGGTATAGCGCATAATCAAAGTTACCCGAGTCCACAATCGCCCCGACGACTGCATTTCCATGGCCCGATAAAAACTTAGTTGCCGAGTGCACAACAACATCAGCACCGAACTCAATGGGTTTGATGATGTATGGCGTTGCAACGGTGTTATCAACGATGAGTGGAACATGGTTTTCGTGTGCAACTTTAGCTACTGCTTCAATATCCAAAATATCATTATTCGGATTTGAAATCGTCTCTCCAAAAAATGCCTTAGTATTTGGACGAACTGCTTTACGCCACTCCTCTGGATCATTTGGGTTATCAACAAAAGTAACTTCAACTCCAAAAGTTGGGAGGGTGTAATGAAATAAGTTATACGTGCCCCCATATAGATACTTCGATGAAACTATGTGGTCCCCCGCAGTTGCAACTGCTAGGACTGCAAAAGTAGTAGCTGCAGAACCAGAGGCAAGCAGCAACGCTGCAACTCCACCCTCTAAAGACGCGATTCTTTTTTCAACGACATCTTGGGTCGGATTCATAATGCGGGTATAGATGTTTCCAAGCTCTGCTAGCCCAAATAAATCTGCGGCATGCTTGGTGTCCCGAAATTGATATGCAGTGGTCTGATACAGCGGTAGCGCGCGAGCACCGGTCGTAGGGTCTGCGGTTTGACCGGCGTGAATTTGACGGGTTTCAAAGGCTGCTTCTTCAAATGTAAATGATGACATTATTTTTTTAATCCTCCCAGTTATGGGACCACTCTTGTACATATGCCAACGCTGGCACTATTGATGCGGTTGGAGTGATCCACGCTTATCGATGGCATTGTTGCTACCGATCTGGTCTTCACCCGGAGCACCCCACCGTGGTGGAGGGTTGCCGTCTAGTAAGCCGGGGCTAAACACTAGAACTCGTGACCTGCCGCGACTCTAACAGATGTCATGGCCTAATCAAAAATACCAGCAGTGACTTTGGGATGCAGTTCGGTGCGCATCGCAGCAAAGGCGGCGGCTGGCCAACCCGAACCAAAGACTCGACGCAATAAAATCGTCAGCGAATAGTTAGGTTGATCCAGGCTTGCACGATCGAGGGCTTTATATGCAAGCGGTGTATCCCCTTTTTCATAGGCAAGAGTTGCAAAGAGGCAGGCTACTGGGGCGACAAAGCCGACGGGTGCAATTTGAAGTAAATAGCGCCACATCTGCCAGTAGGTCTGAAAGCTAGAGGTGTTGTGCGAGCCTAAAGCAAAGTCACGGACTTGAATATCACTCAAGCGACCTAAAACTTTGGCAATATTTTCGGGGCTACACGATTGCTCAAATTTTTCAAACTCAACTGCAAGATCGATAACGGCCGTTGCACCATCTCGTTGACAATCATTGATATCGGGTGAGTCCTCAATCACCGCAAAACTCTTAACAAGTGCAATAAATGTCGAATCAACGGCTTGCGCTGTTGATGAAATAGATAACGCCTCTTTTTCAGTTGTCATGGTCAGCTCATTTCGTAAAGCGGGTAGGGGCCGATACAACGGTGACGGTCGCCACCGAGGCGTTAACAATCTCTCCAGTTACTGCACGCACTGCGCCGTTATGCGTGAAACTGCCGTTCCACGTTGTTAAAAGCAGTACTGCATACGTACCGGGCTGTGCATATGTATGCGTTATAGATTGGTTGGGAAATGGAGAACCAGTATTTGTTGTGGCCCACATCGAGCCATCACCAAATGACCAGATAAACCCTGGGCGCAGTGCAACGTCGACGGTTTCACCGATTATTGTGACGCGGCTTTGAAATAACGTCGGAATGTCCACCCAAAAAATAACTGGCACATGGGTTAGAGCTTCGAACTCGGGTTGAAAAGCTATCCCAGCGGTTGGAACTAGTTTTGTTAGTCGATCACTGAGATTGGCCGTGCGTGTAACTGTCTTAGTTTTAGCTATGCGTGGTTTAAAGCTGCGCTTAACATAGGACCTGGGTGTAGGTGATGGCTTTGGAGGAAACCAGAGTGTGTGAGTTGGAGATGGCTTGGGTCGTACTGCCTTTTTAGTCGATGAACTGCTACTGCCCTTATGTGCCTCAATGATGATCTGGTTGTTCTTGGTATAGACATCAACGCACGCCACTTCGCTGCAATCGGCAAAAGCGGTGGCGGGTATGGAAAAAGACAACGCACACATAAGAATCAATGAAGCTTTCATGGCGGTGACAATAAGTGCCGACGCCGACCTATACCCCGCCTCACCTGACTAACTGTGGATAGTTGTGACACTCTTGCCCAATGACAACGCGCGATGGGGATGGCTGGTTGCACTGCAACTGCGGCAACAGGCACTGGGGATTAAACGGCGCGGCGGGAATATTGTTAGTTCGGGGTCAAGAAATCCTTTTGCAACATCGCGCCCCATGGGTGCACAACGGCGATACGTGGGGAATACCTGGTGGCGCGCGCGATAGCCATGAGAGCCCTACTCAAGGCGCAATCCGTGAGGCGATAGAGGAAACCGGCATCGATCCAGCTTTCGTGGTTCCACTGCATATTTTTAGTGATGATCATGGAAATTGGCGCTATGACACGGTTATAGCGCGGGCCATGCCGGACTTAATTGCGCATGAAGTTAATGAGGAGTCCCATGAAGTCCGCTGGGTAGATATCGATGATGTATCCAATTTAAATCTCCACACTAGTTTTGCAAACTCGTGGCCGGCTTTACGCAAAATTCTTAATGATTTTATCGGCCCACGTTAAATCACTCTCACTTGAATGAGCAACCACAACAATAGTAGTTCCGCTTTTGGCCAACTTCTTTAATACATCAATAATCCGTCGGCGACTATCTACATCTTGGGCTGCCAAAGGCTCGTCCAATAAAAGCACTGGTGCATTTTGTGCAATCGCTTGTGCAATCGCAACGCGGGCAGATTCTCCGCCAGACAAAGTCGTAACGTGACGATCTGCAATCTGGCTTAATTGAAGTTGTTCCATCACTTCAACGGGCGACCCCGCCATTTCAATAATTTGACGAACTGTAAATCCCAAAGTGAAAAACTGTGTTTGCATTGCCATGGCGCGCATACCGGACAATGTGCGAGCCGAAGTACGTGCTGGGTGAACTTCACCAATAGTGATTGTTCCTTTGCTGGGCACAATGTCACCGGCAATAGCCGCTAATAAAGTCGATTTGCCACAACCATTAGGGCCAATGATTACCGTTATTGATCCGGCAGGGATTTCTTCGGAGAACTCTTTAATGATCTGGCGACCATCACGAACTATGGTGATTTCATCAATAGTGATCATGGCGTTCTCCACGTGGTATTTCTTCGCACAACTAAGGCAATCAAAATGGGTGCGCCCAGCAAAGAGGTAACAAGACCGATAGGAAGTTCGTTTGGCTGGGCAATGGTGCGTGCCGCGGTGTCGGCAAGCAGTAACAACGTTGATCCAATCACCGCACTTTGAACTATTAAGAATCGATGCGCAGGACCATATACAAATCGCGCTATATGAGGTGCGGCTAAGCCAAGAAAAGCAATTGTTCCAACGCTACTGACTGCGCCTCCGGCCAAGATTGAAAGCGCGATAAGCGCCACAATACGAGTTTTACGAACATCTATACCTAAATGGAAGGCTGTCGAATCCCCCAGGGAGAGTACATCAAGTGCGGGTGCAATTTTCCAAGCGATTACTCCTCCAATAATTGTGATGGAAAACAATCCAATTAAATTCTCACTTGTTATTAAGGACAGTGAACCGAAATTCCAAAAAGAGATTGAGCGAGCGTCAGCGCGAGTTACCATCGTTGTTGCAATGCCCACGATCGCAGTTAGTGAAGCCGACACTGCAATGCCGACAATAATGAGAGCAAATGAAGAAAGATTGCTGCGAAGTGAGGCCAATTTGAAAGTCAGAGCAGTTGCAAAAAGAGCCCCAATCGCCCCGAGAGCAATCGCCCCGAGAGATCCAACTTGAACAACTCCAAAGAGCACGCCAATAACTGCGGCAAAAGAAGCCCCTGCCGAAGTGCCCAGAATTGCAGGCTCTGCCAGTGCATTGTTACATGCTCCTTGCGCCATTAAACCGGCCACCCCAAGCGATGCTCCGACTAGGACTGCCGCAAAAACGCGAGGAATGCGAATCTGCCACAAAATTTCATTAGAACCTGGATGGGTCAGTACCGACCAAAAATGATCAATGTGAGTAGCACCAAAAGAGAGTGCCAAAACAATAGAAATCGCAAGTAAAATCGCATTCACTATTGGTGCAAACTTCTTCATGACATGGTTTTCATGAGAGTAGCCGACAGGGCAGTCAGTAAAGAAGGCGTGCGTGGACCAAAGGACAGAAGTAGAGAATCATCAACATCAATGACTCTTGCATTCTTGCCAGCCTTTGTTTGTGCTACACCTGGAAGTTTCAATAATCCAGCTATTCCACCAACTGATTCGAGCCCTTTAGTCATTACGAGAATTACATCAGGATTTGAAACTGCAAGCGCCTCTGGAGTAAGCGAGTTAAATGGATGTTTGAGAGTAATTGCACCGACATCAATTGCTCCTATCGATTGAATAAGGGAATCGGCTCCCGAACCAGGACCGCCCATGAGGTAGATAGAGCTTGTACCTCGCAGATATAAAAAAGCAATCCGCGCAGATTTTGAAACGTGCGTTTTCGCAAAAGCTTTCTTCATTTTCTCATTCAATAGATTGGCTTGCTCTTGCGCTCCAATTGCCGCTCCCACGGCGCGTACTTTGATTGCAATATCACTGAGAGTCCAACTCTCAGGTGTTTGAATAATCTTTATTCCAGCACTTCTAATCTGATCTAGAGCAGCCTTTGGACCAGTTGAAGCATCGATGATTACAAGATCTGGTTTCAGCGCAATCACTTTTTCTGATATTACTTGGTGCCCAGAAGTTACTATCGGAATATTTCTAAGTGCATCTTCACTGCTTGAAATATCACGGCCAACGAGAATTGCTGTTGCATTGAGAGAGTTCATGATTTCGGCCACACCATTTGCCAAAACAACTACACGTGATACCGAAAAAGCCACAGTGTTGGTGAGTGATACCGACGTCACATCGCTTTGCGAAATACTGAAATTATGGGTTGCGCCTGAGGAAGTGCAGCCGGTCAGCAGAATCAGCGCGAGAACAAGTTTGGTAGCCCATTTCATAGGAGTAGTCTGCCAAAACTTTCTCCGACAGGTTAGCGTGTCCTGTCGGTTAACACTCCTGCTTGTGGCCCATAGAGTTTGCTTCATGAAAAGCATTGGTTTAGGCCTACTGGTAATGCTGCTCTCTATTCCAGCGATAAGTCCGGCCGATGCTGCTTCAAAAACCATAAAAGGTTCCTCGGGTCAGAGTTTGAGTGCAGCACAAACAGTTGTTAAATCTGGAGATTTTGTCACTGTCTCTGGTAATCACTTTGATGAAACCGTAGGAATATATCTTGGCTATTGTGTAGTTCCAAAAAAAGGTGCGCTACCAACACCATGCGGTGGCGGAGTAAACAAAGCTGGTACAGGCGAGGCATCATTTTGGATTTCATCCAACCCGCCCCCATATGGCGTGGGCCTAGCGGAAGAGTATTTGCCTGGTGGGCGTTTTACTAAAAAATTAAAGATTTCCAAAATGATTGGAAAAATTGATTGCAGCAAAGTTACGTGTGCAATAACGGTTCGCGCCGATCATTTGCGCGGCGGAGACAGAAGTTACGACCTTTTCATTCCCATTACCATAAAGAAATAAGGAGCACTTATGAAAAAAATAACGATAAGCATCGCGCTAGTGGCATCGCTTGTATTTCCTGCGAATGCTCAAGCCGCCGAAACTAAGTTCGCAGGTGGCCCACTTACGAATCTGGAACAAAGCGGAGCTATCGTCCATATTGCGCTTAGTAATTTTCCAAAGTTGGGTGGTCTTTACATTCAAGAGTGTGTTGAAGGCACAGTAGGTGCAAGACCAACCCTTTGCAATGGAGCTGTCCAGCTCTGGGTCTCAACTGCTATGGGTGCATCTTTTACGCCAACAGCAGATATTATCTTTAAGCCAACCGCGACATTTTCAGCAGGATCAACTGCAATCGATTGCCGTGATTCAAAGTGTGGAGTTTTCCTGCGTTACGACCATACAGTTCCTGGAAATTTCAGTGAAGATCAATTTATTGCGCTCACATTTAAATCTGGATCAGCATCTGTAGCAAAGCCAGTCGATGAAATTAGCGCGGCAATAAATAGTATCTCGCTAAGTACAAGGGTTCCAATGAAAATTTCCTACAGACAAATTGCCACGCTTACCGCTACATCCAAAATAGGTGCACCACTAACATTTGCATCTCTTGCCCCAGCTTGCTCACTTAAATCAATGACAATCACTGCATTAAAAGGCGGTGGCTACTGTGATATTGCAATTACCTCACCTGGAAATCTTGAGTTCGCTGCCGTAACGGCGCACTTCCCACTTGAATTAATACCTGGTGTACAGACCATCCCAAGTTTTTCTATTAGTTCGGCTAAGCGTAGCGTGCTACCTAAAAAGACTAACTTTGGTGAATTCGTGACCTATAGTGCTAGTGGAAGTTGTACAGTTGTCAAAAATATTGTTAAAGCAGCAAAGGGCAGTTGCACCCTCGCCATATCGGCGCCTGGAATTACGGCACTGTATCAAAAGCTCAATACTCAGGTAGTTACCGAAGTTAAATAATCACAGTGAAGCAAGGCCACTAATGCAAAAAGAGGTTGCAGATTTAATTTCACTTTCTGCATTGTGGCCGGCTTCAATTCTCTTTGATGCAACATCCGTTGTAGCTTGAATATAGGCAAGAGCTTGAGCAATGTCCTTGACTCCCATGCCTTCCAAAGCTTCGTGCAACGGTGCAAGTAATGCACGGTGGGCAGCTCCAATGGCGGCGGTGCGCTCTTGTGGAAGTGATGTTGCATTGAGCGCTTTTGCCAATAAATGTCGGCCATCTGCGATGTAGTGCAAAGCTGCGGCAACCCATGATTCAATACATTCATAGGGCAGATCACAACCACGAATAGATTCCTTCAAGATTGCCGTAAAGTTTTTCAACTCATCAATCACCAGATCTGCAACGATATCTGAACTGCTACTAAAGTATTCATAGACCGAAGTTCGTGCTAGACCTGCGCGCTCTGCAACGGCAGATACGGTTATGGCCCCCCCGCCAGATTCAAGAGCAATAGAAGTTGCCGCCTCAATGAGCTGGCCACGTCGCCAATCGCGGTGCTGCGCTAACGTTGCAGTTTCGATATGCGGCATTTCTCTATTCTTTCACGCTTTGGCTAAGTCTGCGCAATGACTCTTGAACAATAACCTTATCTGAGGTTCTCCATAATGGTGGCATAGAGTTTAGGAGAACACTGCCATATCGTTTAGTAATTATCCGAGAATCTAAAATCGCGACTACTCCGCGATCATCCAGCGATCTAATTAAGCGACCAGTGCCTTGAGCTAAAAGCAGAGCCGCTCGGGGAAGTGAAACCTGCATGAAACCACTGCCCCCAGCGGCATCAGCTGCGGCGGCGCGTGCTGACATGATGGGCTCATCAGGGCGAGGAAATGGAATTCGATCTATAGCCACAAGAATGCAACTATTTCCGGGTACATCAACACCTTGCCACAACGACATTGTTCCAAGCAAAATGGATGTCTCATCTTTAGCAAATCGCTCGACCAGCGGGCCCACGGAATCTCCACGCTTTTGAGTAAAAATCTTTATGGGAAGCTCGGCTAAGACTTTTCGCAAATGCGCATCGGCGGCCTCTACCCCACGCCATGATGAAAACAGCGCCAAAGTTCTCCCACCTGCAGCATCGATTAACTCACCAAGTTCGGTCAGCGCTTGGACACTTGGGCCATCTCGACCGGGTTCGGGTAAATGTTTTGGCATATACAAAACACCCTGGTTGGCAAAGTCAAAGGGAGAGCCAACATCGAGCATCTGCAGATTTGCCGGATCTACATCTCCACCTTTGAAATCACTCTCCACATCTTCACCAACTAAAAAGCCAATACTTTTTGCTAGCGCGTTAAAGGAGTTTCCAACTGTAAGCGTCGCCGATGTCGCAATTACTGGCGTTTGCGTCAAAAGGTTTTCGCGTAAAACATCAGAGACCGACAGAGGGGCTAAGTACAAAGTGGAAAACGTAGCTTCATACCACAATACAAAACCATCACCGAGTTTTAGAAGTGTTGCGGCGGTCGTTGAAATCTCATTTACTGCGCCCTTGACTCGAGCGCGTTCGGCCATAATGTCGGTATCAATAATCTCATCATCTTTGGATAAAAATTGAGTGATTGCTTGGGCGCTTTCACGCACTTTTCGAATCGGTGATTCAAGGGATTGTGGGATTTCCTCTAAACGGGCCTGAGAAGTCATATCGCCTCGAATGCTTTCGCCGTAATCGACCATTGCTTCGTGAAACCCATTGGCGGCTTTGTGAAAAGAATCGGCGAGTTTGCCTGGCATAAATTTGCGCGTCATAGCCGAAGCCCGCAAAATGCGTGCCGACGTCAACTCTTCAGTAACTGCTTGTGTGGCACGATCCATAAACTCGTGCGCTTCATCTAAGACAACGACATCGCGATCGGGCAAAATTGGATGCGAATCCACAATTTCAATTGCAAGCAAAGTGTGGTTAGTAACGACAACGTCGGCGCTCTGTGCTTTGCCTTTAGCATTGGCCGCAAAGCAGGATGCCCCATATGCGCACTTATCTGCACCAACACATTCGCGCCCCGAAACTGAGTTGGCCGCCCATACTCTTCTATCTACATCAGGTGCGTCATCCCGATCGCCCGAAATACCTGGCTTGCGAGCCCATTCATGTAAACGTTTGGCATCTTTTTCTAGCGATGAAACTCCCAACATTAGTTCACCATCCGGATCAGGCTCTTCACTATTCATCTTTTGTAGGCAGACATAGTTACCAACACCTTTATAGATGGCGTAAGTAATTTCGCGACCCAAAACTTTTTCTAGGGCGGGCACAACGGCGGGCAAATCACGTTCTACCAACTGACGTTGCAGCGCGAGCGTTGCCGTTGCAACTAAGACCTTGTGGCCATGTACTAAAGGTGGAATTAAATAAGCGAGCGACTTACCAGTACCGGTACCAGCCTGGACCATTAAATGATGGCGATCGGTTAATGCATTTGCTACCGCTTCTGCCATTTGAATCTGGCCCTCGCGCGGCGCGCCGCCGATTGCAGTAACGGCCGCGTCAAGTGCCTGACGCACCTTTGCCGACATATCGCTCATAAGTGCAACCTTAGTTGCGCAAACGTAATAGCTCTAAAACTGCGATAGCACTGTCGAAACCCTTATCCTCTTTGCTGTCAATACTCCCATTACGGGCAATTGCCTGGTTGATGTCATTACACATCAAAATGCCATAGCCGATTGGCTTTGAAAATTTGAGTGAAACATCAACAACGCCCTGGGTAACGCCCTGACAAACATAATCAAAATGCGGAGTCTCCCCCTTTAAAATCAGGCCCAAAGCAATTACACCATCAAATCCTTTCTCAAAGGCGTACTGAGCTGCCAAGGGAATTTCAAATGATCCAGGAACCATCTGTAGCTCAACTACTCCCACCTTTGCTTCTTCGAGTGCTCGCCGCGCACCGGCAATTAGGTTGTTACAAATATCTAAATGCCAACTTGAGGAAATGATTGCAATCTTTGCATCCATAAATGTTGAAATTTTTATCTGTGGTGCGTTCCCCCCCATTTAATTTACTCTCCGAATGTGACCCAACTTGGTCTCCTTTGTAGCTAAATACTTCGCATTGTGTTTATTGCTTGGAATCATCAGAGAGTATTGCTCGCATTCGATTCCGGCATTTTGTACGGCCAACACTTTTAATGGATTGTTAGTCAGCATTTTTATTGCCTTTAGATTTAGGCAGGAAATGATCTCAAGGGCGTCATTCCAATCACGTGCATCTACTTCGTGACCTAACTGTAAATTAGCATCAACAGTATCCAGGCCCTGATCTTGCAATTGATAGGCTTTAATTTTTTCAGTTAAGCCAATTCCACGACCCTCATGATCTCTGATATAAATGATGAACCCATGTCCATGCTCTTGAATTAAATCGATAGATATTTGAAGTTGCTCTCCGCAATCACAGCGCTGTGATCTTAAAACATCACCAGTAAAACACTCACTGTGAATGCGCACCATTGGAGTTGATAAATCCGAACCAAATCTCATCACCGCATGTTCGCTTTGGTGAATACCTGGAAAAGTCGCAACTTGCCACATTCCTTCTCGCAGCGGTAATTGTGCCCAATCAAATGTAAATGAAAGCAAGTTTGTCTCTGGAGGTAACTGCTTTCTCTCTTGGAACTCTCGTATCTGCTCAATCGAAACAATAGGAAGATTATGAAGATCTGCAAAAGCTTTAAGGGATGTCCCACTAGCCATTGAGCCATCTTCATTGACAATTTCAGAGAGCAGTACGACCGGTTGTGCTCCAACTAGACGGGCTAATGCAACACCTGCCTCGGTATGACCCGCTCGCGCAGTTAAGCCAAAGTCATGCGATATCAAAGGGAAAACATGACCTGGACGAATAAAATCACTCGGCTGCGAATCTAAATCTGCAAGCGCGCGAACTGTATTTGCGCGCTCTTGCGCGCTTACCCCTGTCGTGAGTCCGATTTTCGCATCCACACTTACTGTAAATGCGGTTTTCCTTACATCTTGATTCTTTTGAACCATTAAAGGGAGGCGCAATTCCCGTGCACGTCCCTGCGTCATAGCCACACACAAAATCCCTGTTGTGTAACGCACCATGAAAGCAACACCTTCTGTTGTGGCCTTTGTTGCCAGAAGCATGAGGTCACCTTCGTTTTCACGGTCGGCATGATCTACAACGATTATCATTTCACCGCTGGCAAATCCCTTTAGTACGTCTTCAAAACTCACACTACTCATTGTCTCCGCCTTTGTTCATTAAACGCTCGACATACTTAGCTATAACATCAACTTCAATATTTACAATCTCGCCCTCGCTTTTCGTAGACAAATTAGTGCGTTGCAATGTCTCTGGTATTAACCAAACGGTAATTTGGTGTGATTTATCATTTATTGAACCAACAGTGAGCGAGACGCCATCAAGACAAATGGAGCCCTGATTAACAATAAACTTACTTAAGTGAGCCGGTATTTCGACATCAAACTGGACCCATTTTTCTCCAGAAACAACTCTAATTATTTGGCCAACTCCGTCGATGTGACCTTGGACCAAATGTCCACCCATACGGGAATTTAGTTTGGCAGCAAGTTCTAGGTTGACTGGACTTCCAATTTTTAATTCTCGGAGCGAGGTCAAAGAAAGGGTTTGTACCATTACATCGGCCATAAAATTAGTTGGCGATGTCGAAATCGCGGTAAGGCACACGCCATTAACACTGATTGAATCACCCAGCGAGATTTCTTTGAGTAAGTTTGGCGCTTCGATCGTAAAAATCGCCGAACTTTCTCCACGTTTAATCTCGCTCACTTTCCCGCATTCTTCTATCAACCCTGTAAACATGATGTACCGTTTCTTATTCGATATTTCGATTTGATATCGCCATCAAGAATCTGTGTCTCTATGTGATCCATTACCAAACGGTCATCGATCGTTATTGCTCCAAATTCAGCTACAAATGCCTTGCCTGTGCCAATAATTGATGGGGCTTGATAGATTACCAACTCATCCATTAAACCCGCCTTAAGCATCGCACCTGCCAAAGTTGGACCGGCCTCGACTAAGACATGATTGACACTCGCTTGATTGAGAATTTCTACCAACTGATTTAAATCCTTTGTTTTCACCACAATGCTTCGCGCTGTATTATCAAAAATTTTTGCGTTCGGTGGTAAATCCTGTTCCCCACAAATAATGCGCAAGGGATTAGCGGTGTAACCAACAAAATCTCCTCGAGGCACAAGATGCGGGTCATCCATAATTACCGTGTTAGTTCCGACAAGAATGGCATCAGCTGCGCGGCGAAGAAACTGTACATCTGCGCGAGATGCAGCACTGGTGATCCATTTGGAAGTGCCATCGGGGGCGGCGACCTTGCCATCCAAAGTGGCTGCAACTTTCCACGTGAAATAAGGGCGGCCTTTTTCAATCTTCATTAACCAAGCACGGTTGCTATAGGCCGCTTCCTCTTCGCAAATTCCATACTGCACATTAATTCCTGCTTTACTTAAAACCTCTTCCCCGCCGCCGGCCTGCGGATTAGGGTCCTTCAATGCAAAAATAACTGAGGAAATGCCGGCATCAATAATTCTTTGAGTGCATGGGGGGGTTGCCCCAGTGTGATTGCACGGTTCGAGAGTCACGACCAACATGGCGCCACGTGCTTTATTCTTTGCCTGATTTAGCGCAATGACCTCTGCGTGATCAGGTGAATGCATTCGATCATGAGCGCCTTGGCCAACAATATTGCCTGCTACATCGATGATTACCGCTCCAACTATTGGATTAGGTGCGGTCTTGCCTAAAGCTTTTTCGGAAAGCGCAATTGCTTGCAACATCGCTGATTCAATTTCCATCAATCACCACCCCCTTTCGACTCAAAAATCGAGTTACCGGGGTCTATGGCAAACCTGTCTGGATGCACATAGGAAAAGCAGGCACTAGCCTACTTTTTGTTGGTTTCCTCTCATCCGGACTTTAACCGTCGGTCCCAGAGTTTCACTGAGTCAACCGATAACTGGATGCCATCGGGTCGCGGACTTTAACCGCCGGTTCGGATTTACACCGACCCCGGAAACAACGTGCCAAGTATAGCGGGCTCGTAGCGTTAGTGAAAACGATAAGTTTTAGGAGATTACCGCAGCTCTGCCCGATTCAAGCCGTGCAATAGGAACTCGAAACGGAGAGCATGAAACGTAGTCAAGACCAAGTGAATTAAAAAAGTGAATACTACGAGGATCTCCACCGTGCTCACCGCACACTCCGAGTTTGAAATCACTGCGAAGACCCCGCGCGAGATCAACAGCGGTGCGCAACAAAATTCCAACCCCGGCTTCATCTAAAGATTCAAAGGGATTAAAAGGTAAAAGCTCGAGATCCAAATAGCGGGGCAAGAAAGTAGATTCAACATCATCTCGACTAAATGCCCACGTTAACTGCGTTAAATCATTTGTGCCAAAGGAGAAGAAATCGGCATACACACCTAAACGATCAGCTGTAATCGCAGCGCGTGGAGTTTCGATCATTGTGCCAATCGGGATTTCAACACTCATACCTGAGCCTTTAAAAGTCTTTGTAATCTCGGCCTCAAGGGTTTCGCGCAAATACAAAAGTTCGCGCTGAGTTGCAACGAGGGGAATCATTACCTCTGGACGAGGATCATGACCTAATTTTCGAACTTCAAGAAATGCATGCACTAGTGCTCTGACCTGCATTTTATACAGTTCAGGAATCAAAATTCCAAGGCGAACTCCGCGAAGGCCAAGCATTGGATTGGATTCATGTAAGCGGCTGACTGCAGAAAAGAGTGCTTTATCGCGGGGTGAAATCTCTTCATTGAGCGCTTCGGCTCGTGCCATTGCTGCGCTAAGTACAACCAAAGATGGCAAGAACTCGTGTAAAGGTGGATCTAATAAACGAATTGTTACTGGTAATCCAGACATCGCCATCATGATGCCGACAAAGTCAGCGCGTTGTAGTGGCTCCATTTCTGAGATTACTGAACGTTGTACATCATCGTTTTCTGCTAAAACTAATCGCTCAACGTATGAACGACGAGGACCTAGAAACATATGCTCGGTGCGGCACAGACCAACACCCTCTGCACCTAAAATTCGCGCACGGATTGCATCTTCGGGTGTATCTGCGTTGGTGTGAACTTTCAACCTTCGCTTGGCATCGGCGTGCATCAAGATGCAATCAACGGCCTTTACGACCGGTGCTGCCTCTTCCGAATGCGCCGATAGTCGCCCCTCTAAATAGGAGGTAACCGATGATGCAACAACTGGGACATCACCCAAATAAACCGCCCCAGTTGTGCCATCAATTGAAATTACATCACCTTCATAAACAGTAATCGCCCCCGCCGTAAATAAATTTGCTCTCTCATCAACAGAGATTGAATCCGTTCCACAGACTGCGGTCTTGCCCATTCCTCTTGCCACAACGGCGGCATGTGAAGTCTTGCCGCCGCGACTTGTCAGGATTCCTTGAGATGCAACCATTCCAACTAAATCATCGGGGCTTGTCTCTCGCCGCACCAAAATTACTTTCTTGCCAGATTTTGAGAGATCAAAAGCCCGCTTAGAATTAAAGACCACTTCACCAACGGCCGCGCCTGGTGATGCTGGAATGCCTCGGGCTATTTCATGTAAAGGCCCAGATGTATCAAACTGCGGAAACATGAGCATCGCTAATTGATCTCCTGAAGTGCGCAAAAGCGCCTCATCCATTGTAATTTTGCCTTCATCGACAAACTGCAATGAAATACGAAAAGCCGCTTCAGCGGTGCGCTTACCCACACGGGTCTGCAGAATCCAGAGTTTTCCGCGCTCAATAGTGAACTCAATATCGCACAAATCCTTGTAGTGATCTTCTAATAACTGCATTACAGAATCAAGTTCGGCGGCGACAACGGGAGTTAATTGGCCAAACTCATCTAAGGAGATAGGGGTACGAATACCTGCAACTACATCTTCTCCCTGCGCTCTTTGAAGATAATCACCGTAACGCCCAGTTTCACCCGTTGAAGGGTTACGCGTAAATGCAACGCCAGTTCCTGAATCATCACTTAAATTTCCAAAGACCATTGATTGAATATTTACCGCGGTACCGATATCTGATGGAATTCGCTCACGGCGGCGGTACAACTGCGCACGTTCAGAGTTCCATGATTTAAAAACAGCTGCAACTGATCTAATGAGATGTTCGCGCGGATCTGTTGGAAAGTTCTCACCGGTTGCTAATTGAATTACTTTAACAAAGCCATCGCACAAAAGTTTAAGTCCATCGACTTCAAGTGATTGAATATTTTCCACACCAGCAGAAGTAACAATTCGATCTTGGACTTTATGAAACTCATCAGGTGGTATGTTGCAGACGATTTTACCAAACATCTCAATAAAGCGACGATATGAATCCCAAGCGAAGCGCGGATTACCGGAAGAGGATGCAAGGGATTCGGTAACCTCTGGCGTCATTCCAACATTTAATACCGTTTCCATCATTCCTGGCATGGAGAACTTCGCACCAGATCTCACCGAAATTAAAAGTGGATTTTCGATGCCACCAAATTTCTTGCCCGTCACATTTTCTAAATCTTTGAGCGCTTCTTCAATCTCAGAATGTAAAGTCGGTGGCATGTCACCTGAGTGAAGATACTGCCTGCATGCATGCGTCGTGATTGTGAAGCCAGGAGGAACCGGCAAGCCGATGCGCACCATCTCGGCCAAGTTCGCACCCTTGCCACCTAAGAGATCTTTTTGTGACATGTCCCCGAAAGTGAATGGGTGGATAAGTCGTTCGGTCATCATTGACCTTTCTCTGTGAAGACCAATCTAGCGACAGCCCTAGTATTTCTGAGCTATTTCCGCCAGCCAATGATCTCGTGAGTCGAAATCGTATAGGTTTTCCGCTCACACAAGTGGCAGGGACAAGGGAATAGCCCATGTTTGAAAGAGTCTAAAAGGTTATTTTTGGCCGAATCTCTGGGTGCGGATAATCGCCTTAAAGTATTCAAGATTAAAAAATTCTATACGAACTGCGCGAGTTGGACGCCCGCTTCAAAAAGGTACTTTTCTGAGTTTTGCATTGCTATCAGCGAACTACCCGCAATGTCGCTCAGCGACACTCCACCCATTGATGAAGATGGAAAATCTCCTTCAACTGAGCCAACACAAAATGCAGTTGCAACTCCAGCAGCAGTTGCACGATTGATGATCTGACCGACAACTTTGCCCTTGAAACTTTGCGAGTCTAAGCGCCCCTCACCAGTGATGATGAGATCAGCACCTTTGATTTCAGTATCAAAATCTGAGAGCTCTGCAATTTTTTTCGCACCACTTTCAATCGTTGCACCCCACAATGCGCATAAACCATAGGCCGTACCACCAGCTGCTCCGCCACCAGCAAAATCGGGCTTACTGGCAATCCCAGCAAAATGTGTCAAAGCGCTTTCAAGTCGTACAACGTCGGCGCGTGATGCAGCTTTTTGCGGTGCAAAGATGGCGGCGGCACCTTCGATTCCAAGCAAAGGAGATTGCACATCAACAAGAAGGATTACTCCACCTTCGGGAGGCTTTATCACTTTAGAAGTTGAGATACTTGTAATTCTTAAAAGTTCCTCGCCTCCTAACTTAATAGAAATTCCTGAAGCGTCAAAAAACTCAAAACCTAAGGCGATTAGTGCACCAACTCCAGCATCGGTACTTGCAGATCCGCCAAGTGCGCAGTAAATATGTTGAACGCGTGAATCGTGCGCTGCATGTGATAAAACTTGTCCGAAAGCAAAGGTATGGGCTCCCAAAGGATCTAGAACTGGCAAGAGATTTAGACCTGAAACTTGCGCTAATTCGACGATGGCAGTTGAACCATCTAGTAAAAGCCAATATGCATCAGGTGAAACTTGAGGGCAGTACACGCGTTGAGCGTCAGGTCGCACATATTCAATAGCAAGAAGGGTTCCTTCTCCACCATCGGCAAAAGGAATCTGGATTACTTCATCATTGGGTCTTACTGATTTCCAGCCTTTGGCTATTGACGCTGCAACCTCAATACTCGTTGCACTACCCTTAAAAGAATCAGGGGCAATGACAATCCGACTCATTAAAGCGCCAGTAAATCCATGAGCTGCGAGATTGGTGATTGTGCCAATTTCTCATAATCCATTGACAGGTCAAGGATTTTCGCTTGTGTTGGCGCATCAAAAATCCGAGCAAGATTTGTTTTGTACTTTTCAATTAGCAAAGGAACTCCTTCTTGGCGTCGGCGAGCATGGCCAATGGGATATTCAACTACTTCTTCACCTAAAACACTGCCATCGTTGAATTCGATAGTAAGCGCATTGGCGATCGAACGTCTTGCTGGGTCATGATAATCGGCGGTGAAAGTTTCATCTTCAACGCAACGAATTTTTTCTCGCAACACATCGATACGGGGGTCAGCGGCGATGATGTCTTCGTAATCACGTGCGGTTAATCGGCCAAAGATAAGTGGAACTGCCACCATGTATTGGATACAGTGATCGCGATCGGCCGGGTTATTGAGAGGACCTTTTTTATCGATGATGCGAATACAGGCCTCATGTGTTCTAATCGTAACTTTTTTGATTTCGGCCTGTGTTTTTCCAGCGGCCACCATTGCGGTGTGTAGAGTTATGGCCGCTTCGACCGCTGTCTGTGAGTGAAACTCAGCTGGAAATGAGATTTTAAATAAGATATTTTCCATTACATAAGAACCATATTGTCTTTGAAATGTAAAAGGCTTGCCATTGAATGAGACATCGTAAAAACCCCAGATTTTTGCGGTTAGCGCCGAGGGATAACCCATCTCACCAGTTTTTGCAATTAAAGCTAAACGCACCGCTCGGGATGTTGCATCACCTGCCGCCCAGGATTTGCGCGAGCCTGCATTTGGAAAGTGACGGTAGGTGCGAAGAGATTGTCCATCTACCCACGCAAGAGATACTGCGGCCAAAATTTGCTCGCGAGTCAACCCCATCATCTGTGCGACAACCGCCGTTGATGCCACTTTTACTAAGACAACATGATCAAGGCCAACTCTATTAAATGAGTTCTCTAGTGCGATACAACCCTGAATTTCATGGGCTTTAATCATGGCAGTGAGTACATCTTTAACCGTGAACTTCTTATCTGTAGTGCGAGTTAACCAGTCTGCAGTGGCAAGAATTGCACCTAAGTTATCCGATGGATGTCCCCATTCGGCTGCGAGCCATGTATCGTTAAAATCTAACCAACGAATCATTGTGCCGATATTAAAAGCGGCCTGTACGGGATCCAAAACATAGCTAGTTCCGGGTACTTTTACTCCGTTTTCAATGTTTATGCCCTCAACTAAAGGTCCAAGGAGTTTGGTACAGGCTTGGTACTCCAACGCCTCAAATCCACACCCTAAAGTATCCAAAAAGCAGTTCCAGGCCGTTTGGTATGCAAGTTCGGAGGTGACTTCGTAGTTTTCTACATAATCAACAATGTCGATAATCTCTTGGTCATATGCCTGATTAGATTTTGAAATATTACTAGACATTGCACCTATCGCTTTTCTATTGGCAGGAAAACTAAATCCTCAGGACCAGTGTAGTTAGCACTTGGACGGATGATTTTGTTGTCAATGCGCTGTTCAATAATGTGAGCGGCCCACCCCGTTGTACGGGCTATCACAAAAATCGGAGTAAAAAACGCGGTTGGAATCTGCATTGCGTTATATGCTACGGCTGAGAACCAATCTAGGTTTGGAAACATCTTTTTTGTATCCCACATGACAGTTTTGATTCGCGTCGCGTTATCGTATAAAGCAGTATCACCTTGATCTGTTGCAAGTTTTAGGGCAATCGCCTCAATAATTGAACTTCTCGGATCACAGACGGTATAGACCGGATGACCAAAACCAATAATTACTTCCTTATTTTCAATACGCTTTCGAATATCGGCTTCGGCCTCATCGGGTGATGCGTAGCGAGATTGAATCTCTAAAGCCACTTCATTTGCACCGCCATGCTTTGATCCACGAAGGGCGCCGATTGCGCCAGTGATTGCCGAATATATATCTGAACCCGTACCCGCAATGACGCGAGCGGTAAAAGTCGATGCGTTAAATTCATGTTCGGCATATAAAATCAATGAGGCATGCATTGATTTAATCCAGAGTTCACTCGCAGCTTTGCCGTGTAACAGATGTAAAAAGTGGCCGCCTATTGAATCGTCGTCGGTTTCAACGGTTATTCGCCTACCGGAATTTGCATAGTGATACCAGTACAACAGCATGGAATTAAGACAGGCGATTAGCTTGTCGGCAATCTCTTGAGCACCCTCTTGAGTGTGCTCATGAGCTTCAGGTGTCACGCACCCAAGGGCTGACACGCCGGTTCGAAGTACATCCATCGGATGAGCACCTGCTGGAATCTGCTCAAGAACGGCTTTCACTTGATTTGGTAGGCCACGAAGGCTTTTGAGCTTAGATTTGTAGGCATTCAACTGGCTTTGCGTCGGAAGTGCGCCGTGAATTAAAAGATGGGCTACTTCTTCGAACTCACAGTACGCAGCTAAATCTGCAATGTCATAACCGCGATAGTGCAAATCATTTCCAGATTTTCCAACGCTGCATAAAGCGGTATTTCCCGCCGGCACACCTGAAAGAGCTACCGATTTCTTTGGCTTAAAGTCTGCCACTTACTTGTTCTCCAAAAATTTATCAATAACTTTTTCATATTCGTAATAGTTAATGCGCTCATACAACTCTTCGCGCGTCTGCATCGTTGCAATAACTCCCGCCTGCGTGCCATCACGTCGAATAGCTTCGTAGACGTTTTCAGCCGCTTTGTTCATCGCACGAAATGCCGAGAGCGGATACAAAATCATGGCTACCCCATGTGCGCTAAGTTCATCACGCGTAAATAGTGGTGTTAATCCAAATTCGGTAATGTTAGATAAAATTGGCTTTGATACTGCGGCAGAAAACTTTGAGTAATCGGCTAGCGTACGAATTGCTTCAGGAAAGATGAAATCCGCACCCGCATCAATATATGCGCGCGCACGTTCGATGGCGGAATCTATTCCCTCAATCGCAATCGCATCGGTGCGAGCCATGATAGAGAAATTTTCATCGCTTCGGGCGTCAACGGCGGCCTTGATGCGATCGACCATTTCGCCCTTACTAACGACCTCTTTATTCGGGCGATGTCCGCAACGTTTGGCCCCGACTTGATCTTCAATATGCATCGCAGCGGCCCCAGCTTTAATTAAATCTCGTACCGTACGTGCAATATTAAAAGCTGAAGCGCCAAATCCAGTGTCGGCATCGACTAGTAATGGCGTATCGCAGACATTAGTAATACGGCGAACATCGGTGAGAACATCATCAAGGGTTGTGATGCCAAGATCTGGAACACCTAATGAACCGGCCGCGACTCCCCCGCCAGAAAGGTAGATAGCTCGAAAGCCAGCCCGTTTGGCCAAAAGTGCGTGGTTGGCGTTGATTGTGCCGATAATTTGAAGTGGGGTTTCATCACGTAATGCAGTTTTAAATCGGGCACCTGCGGAAGTTAAACTCACTCTAAGAGTCTAGCCAGCCTATGAGAGTGGGCAAATACGGCAACGCTTGGTAGTTGAAAGTTCAACTACTTTTTGCTACTATCAACTATGTCGAAAATGCCCGCGCTCTATATCGGCCACGGTGCCCCGATGCTGCTCGATGATCAACTATGGACCTCGCAGTTACGAGCAATTTCATCGGCAATTGAGCGACCAAAGGCAATCCTGATTGTCAGTGCGCACTGGGAGTCGCAACCCATAACGTTAAGCAATCCCGCTGCCAATGCCCCACTCGTCTATGACTTCAGTGGCTTTGATCGCAAATTTTATGAGATGACATATAACAGCCCAGATGCCACGGAAATTTCTCAACTCATCGCATCGATGATGCCCGATAGCGAACCAGTACACCAATCTAATCGAGGTTTAGATCACGGTGCTTGGGTGCCTCTGCGCATCATGTATCCAGATGCAGATATTCCCGTTGTGCAAATGTCTATGCCAACGAGTGATCCAGCAAAACTTTTAGAGCTTGGTAAAAGATTACAACCACTGCGCGATCAAGGGATTCTCATTATCGGATCTGGTTTTATGACCCATGGGTTGCAGTATTTACGCAACTGGTCAACTGATGCACTTGCTCCAACATGGTCTAGTGAATTCGATTCTTGGGCAGCTAATGCACTTGCTGCAGGTGATGTGGACACACTTTCAAATTTCCGCGAATTAGCCCCCGGAATGCCATATGCCCATCCAACGGTTGAACATTTCACACCGTTATTTATTACTTTAGGTACGGCCAGCGTGACCGATGCTGCTCCACAAACCCTTATAGATGGCTACTTTATGGGACTAAGTAAGCGAAGCATCCTCGTCGCTTAAAAAGAAAGTGGTCCTACTGTTTCCAGAAGAACTACTTTCCACTACTCATTTAATGCATCCCTGCAATTGATTAGATTGTTTTAATATCTTCCAAAATTACTGTCGAGTGTAAATTGCATGTGGTAAATACAGATTTTCTTGGAACTTCAGGAAGATTCGCCGTTAATATTAGCGATGGCTATTCGGCAAGTCAGAGAATCGAGTTGCGGAACAGCCACTTGGGAATAGGCACCTCTTGGATTCGTGCTCACTTCACGTGATATTTACAAGATTGGATGACCTTTCTTGAGTTGACCGCTTGAGAAAGTAGAGCTCGCAATTTCGGATCTGCGCCGTACTTAAGCTGGGCCTTTGTTTCCACCTTTCGTCATCAGCTCCGAAGTACCCCAAATACCCACGATGGGCAAGTGGAATACCAGCAATATTATTAAGAGCAGTTTCAAAAGCAAGCAACCTTGTGCCACTAAAATGCAGTTCATGCCACCTGATTGCTTTTAGTGGCACTTCTGATACTGTGATGGCCATGTCAACTTCAACGGAAGTATCAGCATTTAATCTTGGTCCCCAGGGTCGCTTTGTCCTACCAATCGCCGTTCGGCGCGCTGCTAATTTAACAGAGGGCGAGGCAATGGTTGCTCGGGCGGAGGGAGAAGGGCGCATCGTGATTGAAACAAGAGCGGCGATTACAAAAAGAGTTTGGGCAAATGCTCCTACTCCTACCGGCCTGAACACCATCTCGGATGTTAGGCAAATGCGGAGTGAGGATAACCAAACATCAGAGGTCAATTTCAATAGGAGCTCCCATGTCACTTCGGAGGAAACTTCGGAGGCAGCAGGAGCTCTTTTGCTGAAACGCCTTGAGCGCTGAGTCACCGGCTGAAAAAATTGTTGTTGATGCTTCCGCCCTTTTGGCATGGTTACTCAACGAGCGCGGCGGCGATACGATAAATAAAATTCTTGATCTTGCAGTTGCTCCAGTCTCGGTAATTGTTGAAGTCCTATATCGTGCCAGAGAGAAAGGTCTAAAAACACCTGCAAGACAAATACTTCAAGATCTCGAAAGTGTTGGCATATCTATTGAACCCATATTGCCCATAGATTCTCTTCGAGCAGCTGAGCTAATTATTATTTCACGCAAGAATCAAAAGAGTAAAGGAGAGAGTTCGCTCTCCCTTGGGGATGGGCTATGCATTGCGGTAGCCGAGCGCCTTGGCCTGCTCCTAACTGGGGGCGACAAATATTGGAACGAGTGCGATCTTCAAGTTGAGTTTTATCTCTTCCGTTAGAGA
>JAYTTL010000158.1:0-1771 GCA_043745325.1 Actinomycetes bacterium | reverse complement strand
AGATTCGTATTCGTAAAGGAGAAGGAGGTTTCCGAGACTATTCGCAGTCTGAATGGGATAAGGCCGGACCGTTGTGTTCGGACGAGAAGTTTGAAATTATCTATTCACAACTTTATCCGCTCGCTCCGTTTATCGCGCCCGACCAGTTTAAATCACGGGAAGTTCTTGAAACCAAGCTAGCCTTCGTTTTGGGTAAAACCCAAGCCAATACAACCAAGGCCGAAGTCTCGTCCGATCAAGAGCTTCCCTCAAGCAAAGGAGAAAAAGCGGCAACTTTTGAAGCCGACACCGATAGCGAAATCGATCCCGACTTTGTGAGTAAGTATCAAAACATTCTAGACGACTAGATTAGACACCGCTTGTATTCGCCCGAACCATTATCGGACGGTCCAGGAGGCACAGAGTCCGAAGAATTATCGGACGGTTTAGACATCATATCTTGAGAACCCGAGCTGCCGCCGTCATTCGAAGAAGAGGATGATGCGGCAGCTTTTTCGTTGCCACCTTCGTTCGAAGCCGTTTTGGTTTGTTTTTTCTCTTCGGGGGGGCCTTTGGCCGTCTCGACTGGTTCGGCTTTAGGTTTGCCACTGGAAATCGAGCCGTTGACCGCAACGTTGCTTCGGGAGTTTTTTTCTTGAACCGAGGCAACATGATTATGAACATCAGCGAGCTTGGCCTTGGCTTCGTTGACACGGCTTAGCCGTTCGAGACCAGGAGTAAGGGAAGCCGTGGCTGACTTGTTACCGGCGTACTTAGCTCGAACATCGGCAAGATGGGCATTGATATCAATTATCTTAGCTTGGGCTTCATAGACATGCCCAAGCCGTGCATGACCAGGACCGACATAATTTTTAGGATGAGTCACCATTGCCGTGTTGATCGGGGTCTGTGGACCTTTGTTACCAGCGTATGATGGTTGATCGCCGCTATACCAAGCAGGACCAGTATTGCGCATTCCTTCTGCGTGTTGCATCCATCCTTTATGGCCTCGTGTCGCAGTGACTTTAGAATGTTCGCCATAATACTGATGAAGATTGCCAAGTTCTTTGTGTTTGTCCATCATATCGTCCACGGCAAATCTCTTTTGTTTGTCCGACATGTTGTTAATAAAAGCTGTTTGTTTGTCGTCTTTGTTTGGATTAGGATTTTTGAGTGAATTGACTTTACGTTCGACACTTTGCATGGTGTCGTTGACCTTGGCCAAACGTTCGTTGCCCAAAACTTTATCGCGCGAGATGTTGGGTTCGCCGGTTTGAGTGACTGGTTTGGGATCATAAATCTCAGCCATTCGTCGTTTGATTTCTTTGGGGGATATTCCAGGAATATCGGGTACACCCTTCATTCCGCTGCGAAATGGTTTTGACCAATCATAATTTTGATGAGTGAGGTCTAGATGTTGATAATCCAGCTTGGTGCTTTTTGATGAAACGCTAAAATCAAATCCCGATCCCAACGGCATGTCTGGATAAAATTTTGATTGGGCAACTTTAGCGCTTTTATGAAAATCAGCATACAAAGGGAAAACTTCTGCCGACCCTGGGTTGCCGCTGCGATCTGCCATCACTTTTCCATGCGGATCAACAATCGCCATATCTAGAGCCTGACCATATCCACGCGGCCCAATTGTGTGGTTATGTGTTTTACCCCCATATCGCACGCCGCTGCCTGGACCCAACATCTGCACTTTATATCCAGGATGTTCCGATTCAAAAATTCGAGCGGCTTCCGAAACAACATGTTTTAGACGAGGATCGACTTTATCAAGCCGCGC
>JAYTTL010000157.1:0-6457 GCA_043745325.1 Actinomycetes bacterium | reverse complement strand
TCAGCGATGTAAAAACCGCGGCTAAAACTATGAATAAGAAGGGAGCGACCAAGTAATGGGTCAAAAAGTAAACCCACACGGCTTCCGTCTTGGTATTACAACTGAATTCAAATCACGTTGGTATGCAGACAAGCTTTACAAGGATTACGTCAAAGAAGATGTCGAAATCCGTCGCATGATGCAGAAAGGTATGGAGCGCGCTGGCGTATCTCGAATTGAAATCGAGCGTACACGCGATCGCGTTCGCATCGATCTTTTCACTGCTCGTCCAGGAATTGTCATTGGTCGTCGTGGCCAAGAGGCAGACATTTTGCGTCAACGTCTTGAAAAATTAACTGGCAAACAAGTTCAGTTAAATATTCTAGAAGTTAAGAACCCAGAGATTGATGCTCAACTTGTTGCACAGGGAATTGCCGAGCAGTTAGCTGCCCGTGTCTCTTTCCGCCGTGCAATGAAAAAGTCAATGCAGTCAGCTATGAAGGCTGGCGCACAAGGTATTCGTGTTCAATGCGGTGGTCGTTTGGGTGGGGCTGAAATGTCGCGCTCAGAGTTTTATCGCGAGGGCCGCGTCCCACTTCATACACTTCGCGCGGATATCGATTATGGCTTCTATGAAGCGGCCACAACGTTCGGTCGCTTAGGTGTAAAAGTCTGGATTTATAAGGGCGAAATTATTGGTTCACGTGCAGAGCGGGCAGCGGCTGCCTTAGCTGAAGCTCGCGCACCAAAGCCAGAGCGTCGAGGACCACGTCCTCCACGCCCAGCACGTGGTGAAGTCACTATTACTAAGCCTGCGCAAGCGATCGAGGGAGCTAACTAAGATGTTAATTCCACGTCGTGTTAAGCACCGCAAGCAGCACCACCCATCTCGAAGTGGTGCAACAAAAGGCGGAAGCACTGTTGCATTCGGCGACTTTGGTATTCAAGCTCTCGAGCCAGCATACGTAACGAACCGCCAAATTGAAGCGGCACGTATTGCAATGACTCGTTACATCAAGCGTGGTGGAAAGGTTTGGATCAATATTTATCCAGATCGTCCCATCACAAAGAAGCCAGCTGAAACTCGTATGGGTTCAGGTAAGGGTTCACCTGAGTGGTGGATTGCAAACGTAAAGCCAGGTCGAGTGATGTTTGAAATCTCCGGCGTGACTGAAGCCATCGCTCATGAAGCGATGCGTCTTGCGATTCATAAACTGCCAATGAAGTGTCGTGTCGTCAAGCGTGAGGAGGCATAAGTGGCTACTACAACTACTACTGAGGAGTTGCGCCAATTGTCAGCCGAAGAGTTAACTGGCAAGGTTCGCGAGATGAAGGAAGAGTTATTCAACCTTCGTTTTCAAGCAGCTACTGGTCAACTTGAAAGTCATGGGCGATTAAGTGCCGTACGTAAAGAGATTGCTCGCGTCTACACAATTGTTCGCGAGCGCGAACTAGGAATCGGGGGAGCTGCCTAATGGAAACAGCCAATGAAGATCGCGGATTCCGCAAGGTTCGTGAAGGAGTTGTCGTAAGCGACAAGATGGATAAGACCATCACCGTTGAAGTATCAGATCGTGTTAAGCACGGTATGTACTCAAAGGTTTTGTCTCGCTCACGCAAATTAAAGGCGCATGACGAAGCAAATACTGCCGGCATGGGCGATCGTGTACTCATCATGGAAACTCGACCAATCTCAGCCACAAAGCGCTGGCGATTAGTTGAGATTCTCGAAAAGGCTAAGTAAGGGCTGGTGAATAACTAATGATTCAACAAGAGTCGCGCCTACGCGTTGCCGACAACACTGGAGCTAAAGAGCTTCTCTGTATCCGTGTGCTCGGTGGATCCAAGCGCCGGTATGCCGGTATCGGAGACATCATCGTATGTTCCGTCAAGGATGCAATCCCTGGTGGACAAGTTAAGAAGGGTGAGGTTGTTAAGGCCGTCATCGTTCGCACAGTTAAAGAGCGTCGTCGTCCAGATGGCTCTTACATCAAATTTGATGAAAATGCCGCAGTGATCTTGAAAGCTGATGGCGAACCACGTGGAACTCGTATCTTCGGTCCGGTTGCTCGCGAGCTTCGCGATAAGAAGTTTATGAAGATCATCTCGCTAGCTCCGGAGGTGCTGTAAAAAATGGCAAAGATTAAAAAAGATGACACTGTTCTTGTTATCGCCGGTAAAGATAAAGGCGTATCTGGAAAAGTTCTATCGGTTGATGGAGATCGCATTCTTATCGAAGGTGTAAATCGCCAGAAGCGTCACACTAAAGAGTCAACTGGAGATCGCGGCGTTAAAGTCGGCGGAATCGTCACTATGGAAGCTGCCATTCACATTTCAAATGTAATGGTTGAAGACAACGATGGTAAGGCTTCACGAATTGGTTCTCGCAAAAATGACGAGGGTAAAAACGTTCGCATCTCTCGTCGCACCGGAAAGGACCTCTAATGTCAACGGGTTTAGACGTACGTCTTAAGGCTAGATACAAGAGTGAGATTGCGCCTGCGCTTAAAACTCAATTTGGTTTTAAGAATGTGATGCAGATTCCAGGGTTAACGAAGATTGTTGTTAATATGGGTGTCGGCGATGCAGCACGTGATTCAAAGCTCATTGAAGGTGCAATCCGAGACCTAGCTACTATTACTGGCCAAAAGCCACAAGTAACGAAGTCGCGTAAATCCATTGCACAGTTCAAACTTCGTGAAGGTCAGCCAATTGGAGCGCACGTAACAATGCGCGGAGATCGAATGTGGGAGTTTGCAGATCGATTGCTTTCAATCTCACTTCCACGTATCCGTGACTTCCGTGGCCTTTCTCCAAAGCAGTTTGATGGTAAGGGAAACTACACATTCGGTTTGACCGAGCAGGTAGTTTTTCCTGAAATCTCTCAAGACAAGATTGATCGCCCACGCGGTATGGATATCACTTTCGTGACAACAGCTAAAAACGATGCAGAAGGCCACGCACTCTTAAAAGCGCTTGGTTTTCCATTCAGGGAGGCATAAGAGATGGCAAAAACATCACTCGTCGTAAAAGCAGCGCGTAAGCCAAAGTTTAAAGTTCGTGGCTATACCCGTTGCAGCCGTTGTGGTCGCCCACATGCGGTCTACCAAAAATTTGGAATTTGTCGCGTGTGCTTCCGTGAAATGGCGCACCGTGGTGAACTTCCTGGCATTACCAAGGCATCTTGGTAACCCGCCCTTTTTTATCCAACTAACTACAACGAAATAGGTCCGATAAGGAAACCAGTTCGAGAAAGGCCACGAGGCCACGTATGACAATGACAGATCCGATCGCAGACATGTTGACTCGTCTGCGCAATGCAAACTCTGCCTACCATGATTCGGTATCAATGCCGTCTTCATCGGTTAAGGTACGTATTGCAGCGATTCTTCAACAAGAGGGATATATAGCTACTTATCGCGTTGACGAAGCAGAGAATGGCATAGGCAAGAACTTAGTTCTAGACCTTAAGTTTGGTGCAAACCGTGAGCGTTCAATCGCTGGTTTGCGTCGAGTGAGCAAGCCAGGACTTCGCGTATACGCAAAATCAACTTCTCTTCCAAAAGTTCTTGGCGGATTAGGCGTTGCAATTATTTCAACTTCATCTGGTCTGCTTACTGATAAGCAGGCCAACAAACAGGGCGTAGGCGGAGAAGTTCTCGCCTATGTGTGGTAATCGCTAATGTCACGCATCGGTCGTATGCCAATCGCCGTCCCAAGTGGTGTCGAAGTCACTATTGCTGGCCAAAATGTTTCAGTCAAAGGTCCTAAAGGAACGCTTTCACTCAACGTTGCTGAGCCAATTCACGTTTCACAGAGCGAGGGCGTAATAACCGTTGCTCGCCCAAATGAGGAGCGCATGGTTCGCTCACTTCACGGCCTATCTCGCTCACTAGTTGCAAATATGGTTGAGGGAGTTACAAATGGATATTCAACAACAATTGAAATCGTTGGTGTTGGTTATCGCGTAGCTGAAAAAGGTGCGAACTTAGAGTTCCAACTTGGCTACAGCCACAACATTGATTTCCCAGCACCTGCAGGTATAACTTTTAAGGTCGAGACACCAACAAAGTTCCAAATCATTGGAATCGATAAGCAAAAAGTAGGTGAAGTGGCTGCAAAGGTTAAGAAGCTCCGCAAGGCCGATCCATACAAGGGCAAGGGATTGCGTATCTCAGGTGAAGTTGTTCGCCGCAAGCAAGGAAAGACGGGTAAGAAGTAATGGCTATAGGAGTTAAGGTCCGTAAAGGTTCGGCAACAAATGCCCGAGCCCGTCGTGCATTCCGCGTCCGCAAGAAGGTCTCAGGAACACCAGCACGTCCACGCTTAGTCGTTTCTCGCTCGTCTCGTCACTTGTTCGTACAAGTTATTGATGACACACAAGGCAAGACTCTTGCCTTTGCCTCAACAATGGAGGCAGATTTCCGTAACGACAAGGCAGATAAGAGCGCTAAGGCAAAGGCGGTTGGTGCACTTATTGCATCACGCGCCCAAGCAGTTGGTGTATCAACAGTTGTCTTTGATCGTGCCGGTAATAAGTATCACGGTCGCATTGCAGCAGTTGCTGATAGTGCACGAGAGAATGGATTGGAGTTCTAATGGCTGCTAATCCAACTACTGCGGCTCCCGCAGGAAATGATCGCGCAGGTGCGGGAAAAGGTCGGGGCGAACGCCGCGAACGCCGCGATGATCGCGAAAAAGATAAAAATCCATTCATGGAGCGCGTTGTCTTCATTAACCGCGTATCTAAAGTTGTAAAGGGTGGACGTCGTTTCTCATTTACTGCTCTTGTTGTTGTCGGTGACGGCAATGGTCAAGTTGGTATTGGTTACGGCAAGTCCAAGGAAGTTCCACAAGCGATTGCAAAGGCCGTTGAAGAGGCTAAGAAATCTTTCTTCACTGTCCCACGTATTCAAGGAACTGTTCCTCACGCAGTACAAGGTGAAACAGCAGCTGGGGTCGTTCTACTTCGCCCAGCAAGTCCAGGTACCGGAGTAATCGCCGGTGGGCCGGTGCGTGCCGTACTTGAGTGTGCAGGAATCACTGATGTTTTGACCAAGTCACTTGGATCTAACAATGCCATCAACATGGTTCATGCCACTGTTGCTGCATTGAAGATGCTTGAGAGCCCTGCACAAATTGCGGCTCGACGTGGCCTTCCATTAGAAGATGTTGCGCCAGCAGCGATTATTCGCGCTTCTGCAATGACGGTAGGTGTCTAATGCCACGTTTAAAAGTAACTCAGATCCGCTCAAAAGTTGGAAACAAGCCAGAGCAACGCGAGACTCTTCGATCATTAGGCCTAAAGCGCATTAATGATGTTGTTGTGAAAGAGGATCGTCCAGAGATTCGTGGCATGGTTTACGCCGTGCGTCACTTAATTACAGTTGAGGAGGTTGAATAAGAATGACATTAAAACTTCATCATCTTCGTCCAGCCCCTGGTGCTAAGAAAGCTAAGACTCGTAAGGGTCGCGGCGAGGCATCAAAGGGTAAGACTGCAGGCCGTGGTGGCAAAGGTACTCGTGCCCGTAACCAAGTTCGTGCAGGTTTCGAAGGTGGACAACTACCTCTCGTCATGCGCTTACCTAAACTACGTGGATTTAAGAACCCTGCACGTATCGAGTTTCAAGTAGTTAACGTCTCAACTATCAACGCGCTCTACCCTAAGGGTGGCGATGTAACCGTTGCAGATTTAATTGCAAAAGGCGCTGTACGTGACAGCCTTCCCGTGAAAGTGCTTGGCAATGGCGATATTGAAGTAACAGTAAACGTCACCGCACATGCATTCTCATCAACTGCCGTCGATAAGATCACTGCCGCCGGCGGTAAAACCGCGGTTCTTTAATCGAACTGAAATTAATTAGTTAGAAATAGAGGAGAAGATCAATGCTTTCAGCGTTCGGAATGGCCTTTAGGACACCTGATCTACGTAAGAAGATCTTCTTCACTCTTTCTATCATGGGGCTTTTCCGATTCGGTTCGGTAGTTCCAACACCTGGGGTCTCTTATGGAAATGTTCAAGAGTGTTTAAAAACTGTTCAATCGGGAGGCCTTTTTGGCCTGATTAACCTCTTTAGTGGCGGGGCGTTAATCAAACTCTCTGTTTTTGCGCTTGGAATCATGCCCTACATCACGAGTTCAATTATTATTCAATTGCTAACCGTTGTGATTCCCCGCTTTGAAACGCTAAAAAAAGAGGGTCAATCAGGAACCGCAAAGTTAACTCAATACACCCGTTATTTAACTATTGGCTTGGCGATTTTGCAGTCAACAGGTTTAGTTGCAGTTGCACGTACGCCAGGTCGATTAATTTCTGGCTGTTCACTTGCAATTATTCCTGACACTTCCTGGCAGCGAATCGTCACAATGATTTTTGTTATGACCGCTGGAACATCTGTCATCATGTGGCTCGGAGAGCTCATCACTGACCGCGGTGTTGGTAACGGTATGTCTATTTTGATCTTTACATCTATCGC
>JAYTTL010000156.1:0-1773 GCA_043745325.1 Actinomycetes bacterium | reverse complement strand
GTTTTACTTTTCCCTATTGACAACGAATCTACACAGGACTATAAATTGCATATCTCAACTATTTAAGTCTTTGATTTAAACAGTTTAGATTCGGATTATTAAACAGTCCTATTGCAATAGCGATATTGGAATAACAGAAAGACGATATGGGGATTGGAAAACAGATAATTCGAGTCGGACAACGCGTAACGGGCTTAACTTAGGAAACTGAGTTAAATATTTTTTAAAGTAATTCGTCAGCTTTTTGGAACTTGGTTATATCCCCCGTTAAAAGAAGTTACGGCAAAACAAAGGCCTTCGAACTTTTGGTTCGAAGGCCTTTGTATGTAATGCGAAATTACTTGATGGTGACAGTTGCGCCAGCTGCCTCGAGGGCCGCCTTTGCCTTATCAGCTGTCTCTTTGTTTACCTTATCCAAGAGAACAGTTGGGCAGGCATCAACTAGATCTTTGGCCTCTTTCAAGCCAAGGCTTGAGTTTAATCCGCGAACTTCCTTGATAACTGCAATTTTTGCTGAGCCAGCTGATTCAAGAACAACTGAGAACTCATCTTGTACCGCTTCAGCACCGGCAGCTGCGCCACCTGCTGCTGCAGCTGCGACTGGTGCCGCTGCTGTAACGTCGAACTCAGTTTCAAATGACTTAACGAACTCTGAGAGCTCGACCAATGTCATTTCCTTGAACTGTGCCAATAGGTCTTCTGTATTGAGCTTTGCCATATTCGTTATTCCTTCTCTTCTGATTCTGGGTTTAATTCTTCTGTTACTTCTTCGGACACAACATCGATTGTTGGTGCTTCGGACACCTCTGCCACAGCATCGATTGTTGGTGCTTCAGACACGCTTTCTAGCTTTATACGGAGAGCATCGAATACACGAGCTGCCTTAGCAAGCGATCCCTTCATGGCACCAGCAAGCTTTGCAAGTAGAACCTCTCGAGATTCAAGATTTGCAAGTTGCATGATTTCTTCTTTAGAGACTGCTTTGCCTTCGTAGATTCCACCCTTGATTACAAGGAATGGATTCTCTTTTGCAAAATCTCGCAGGCTCTTAGCCGCATCGATTGCATCTCCCTTAATAAATGCAACTGCAGATGGTCCGATAAGTAGATCTGGTGAGAGATCAACGCCGGCATCCTTTGCTGCAATCTTTGTAAGAGTGTTCTTGACTACTGAGTACTTAGTTTTATCACCAAGTGCACGGCGTAACTGCTTCATCGATGTCACGGATAGACCGCGATACTCGGTGAGGATTGTTGCCGTTGCCGTACGGAAATCTTCCGTTAGCTCTGCAACTGCTTTTTCTTTATCTGGGCGAGCCATTCGGTTCACCTTTCCTGGTTCTTAGCGACCTTAAGGAAAATAAAAAATCCGTGACGCATAAGCGCACACGGACTTTCGTGAACACCTACGCGGGTTGAGATTTCCTCATTTAATGAACCAACCTTGCGGTTAATCCAGACCTGCGGTCTTTGGTTATGGCGTAAGGCTAAGGCGTGGAGTCTTAGCCGGTCAAATCGAGCGTAAAAACCGGCTCCCTTCGAAAGTGTGAGGAGCTTTACGAACCAACTCCTGCGCCCGAAGAAGCCGGTTTTTACTTAACTATTAGTTAGTTGCAGGCTCGCGAACGAGGTTTGGATCAACTGCGATTCCAGGTCCCATCGTGGTTGAAATAACTGCCTTTTGAATATAGCGGCCCTTTGATGAATTGGGCTTGGCGCGCAGTACTTCTTCCATTGCCGCTGCATAGTTTTCAGCAAGTTGCTCGGCAGTAAA
>JAYTTL010000155.1:0-1780 GCA_043745325.1 Actinomycetes bacterium | reverse complement strand
TGCTTGATGTTGATGAGATTCAAGCCAATGCAATTTTGGATATGCAGTTGCGAAGGATTGCGGCTTTAGAGCGTCTGAAAATAAATGATGAGTATGACGCACTCATGAGAGACATTGTTGAATTAAGTGCAATCCTACTTAGCGTCGAAAAACAGCGTGAAATAGTTAAAATTGAGTTAGTTGAACTTGTGGCGAAGTACGGAGATGAGCGTCGGACTCAAATAATTGCCAGTGAAGGTGATTTTAGTGCCGAAGATTTAATACCGGATCAAGATGTTGTGGTGACAATTACGCGAGGTGGTTATTCAAAGCGCACTATGGCCGACCTCTATAGATCACAACGTCGAGGAGGACGCGGAGTAAAAGGCGCGGCGTTAAAAGAAGATGACGTAGTTGATCACTTCTTTGTTGCCTCTACTCATGACTGGTTATTGTTTTTTACAAATCAGGGACGTGTCTATCGCACTAAAGTTCACGAACTTCCCGATGCTGGGCGCGATGCTCGAGGACAACATGTTGCTAACTTGATGGCCTTTAAACCCGATGAAAAAATCGCTGAGGTTTTGTCCTTAAAAGATTACACAATTTCACCCTTCTTAGTTCTTGCGACTAAAGGTGGCTTAGTAAAGAAGACTCCGTTATTTGAGTTTGACTCTCCTCGCACAGGCGGATTGATTGCAATTTCATTAAAACCAAATGATGAGGTAGTAGGCGCATCACTAATCAATACAGGGGATGAACTCTTGCTTGTTTCAACAAAAGGAATGTCGCTACGTTTTACTGCAGACGATGGGTCATTGCGCCCGATGGGACGATCAACTACTGGCGTAATTGGGATGAAGTTTCGAACTGGCGATTCACTTTTGACCATGGCGCGTATTAATAGCGAACTTGCTTCGCACTCATTTGTCTTTACCGCAACTGATGGTGGATTTGGTAAGAAAACTCCTATCAGTGAGTATCGACTCCAAGGGCGTGGAGGAATTGGAATAAAGGCGGCCAAGATAGATGAGAATTCAAGAGGCTCTTTAGTCGGAGCTTTAGTCCTTCGCGAAGAAGATGAAGTTTTGGCAATCACATCTGCAGGCACCGTGATGCGAACACCGGCAGCAGAGGTTCGTCAAACAGGCCGCGACTCTATGGGTGTTCGCCTGGTCAATCTCGATGCAGGAGTCGCCTTGGTAACAGTGACCAAAAACAGCGAAGATGAGATTTCTCCAAAAAGTTAGTATGGTTTGCATCTGAGGTTGTAGGAGTAAATTCTCCATTTTGGGAGTTATCGAAGTTCAAGGTAGCCTTGCGCTTCTGCATTCAAGAGTGATCTTTTATGCGGGCCTATAGCTCAGCCTGGTTAGAGCGCTTCCCTGATAAGGAAGAGGTCGATGGTTCGAGTCCATCTAGGCCCACCCGTTCTAATACGGGGACCTAGCTCAATTGGTAGAGCACCGCCTTTGCAAGGCGGGGGTTAGGGGTTCGATTCCCCTGGTCTCCACATGACACTTGATACATCTGCCTCGACGGCAACTCTGCACACCTCGCTTGGCGACATCGTCGTTGAGTTATTCCCAAACCACGCACCAAAGACGGTCTCTAACTTTGTTGAATTGGCAACCGGTGCCAAAGAGTGGACCGACCCAAAGACTGGTGAAAAATCAACTGCCAATCTTTATGACGGAACTATTTTTCACCGCGTCATCGATGGATTCATGATTCAAGGTGGAGATCCACTTGGAAAAGGCACTGGCGGTCCTGGATATCGATTCGCCGATGAATTTCATGG
>JAYTTL010000154.1:0-6508 GCA_043745325.1 Actinomycetes bacterium | reverse complement strand
GGCTCATTGCCATAATCTATTTCTTCTTTCTATCCCTTGTTCTCTCGATTTGGGCGGCGATCGGTGACACTCCGGCGCTCATCTCATTTGTTGTTTCGACTTTGATGCTTGCTTTAATTGTCGTTAAGAGTGCAATGATTATTGAAATCGACCAGGAAGAGTTACGCGTTGGTAGAGCACATATCGATGTGGTGTTTTTAAAGGCTGCCCAAGCGCTATCAAGTATTGAGGTTGGTAATCTACGAACCAGAGATGCAGATCCTGCAGCTTTCCTTGCGATCCGCTTTTGGTCTTCAACTGGCGTACGTGTTACTTTACAAGATGATCGTGATGCAACTCCTTATTGGTTAATCACCAGCAATAACGCCGATGAATTAACCTCTGCCTTGCATTCAATCATTGTTTAAAAGCACTCTTTACAAATCGCTTTTGCGCCTTCGCCCTTAGCAAGTTGCGTAATGTGATGAACGAGGAAGCAACGCGAACACGTAAACTCATCCTCTTGTTTTGGTACAACACGTACCGCTAACTGTTCGCCCGATAAATCAGCTCCAGGAAGTTCGAGAGTCTCTGCAGCCTCTGCCTCGTCTACATCGATTTGGCCGGATTGAGCATCGACACGCTTTGCTTTTAACTCTTCTAATGACTCCTCGTGGAGTTCTTCATCAGTTTTTCTGGGTGTGTCGTAATCTGTTGCCACTGCTCTCACCTCGATTCTCTAACCTCGTTTGTTGCCGCCGGGGGCATCATGACCTACTTACGTGGACACTGGTTGCTATAACCCTCGGCGTGTCGGAGTTATTCCCCAGAGGCGATTTCTATCGCTTGAGCCAACCCTTCGTCAACTCGAGCATGAATGATGGTTCCTAACTCCCCATACTCCTCAGAAAATAACTCACCATGCTCATGGACTGCGTGAACTAAGTCACCGCGGCTATAGGGAATTACTGCCGTTATTTCGATCTTCGGGCGCGGCAGAGAGCTTTCAATCGCGGCAACCAGAGCATTCACACCAAAGCCCGTACGAACTGAAAAGGCAAAACTATGTGGCTCCTTGCGCAAAATATCCATGACCATCTGAGGATCGGCAATATCAACTTTGTTAATGGCAATAATCTCAGGGATATCAGCAGCCCCAATCTCTTGGATCACTTGGCGCACGGCGCGAATTTGCTCAAATGGATCTGAGTGCGAACCATCGACAACATGCACAATGACATCGGCCCCTGAGACTTCCTCTAACGTGGATTTAAAGGCATCGATTAATTGATGTGGCAGATGACGAACAAAGCCAACCGTGTCGGTCAACGTATAAACACGGCCATCACTGGTGTGCGATTTTCTTACCGTTGGGTCCAACGTTGCAAAAAGTGCGTTCTCCACGAGCACGCCGGCATCGGTTAAGCGGTTGAGCAAAGATGACTTTCCGGCATTAGTATAGCCCGCGATTGCAACGGATGGAATATTAAAGCGTTTTCGCTCTTGACGTTTAGTATCGCGTGCGGTTTTCATGAGTGCGATTTCACCACGAAGTTTGGCCATCTTGTCTCGAATTCGGCGGCGATCGGTTTCAATCTTTGTTTCACCCGGCCCGCGACCACCAATACCGGCGCCTCCCGCTGCACGACCACCGACTTGTCGCGAAAGTGAATCGCCCCATCCGCGGAGTCGAGGAAGTAGGTATGCGATTTGGGCTAACTCAACTTGCGCTTTACCCTCTTTGCTCTTTGCATGCTGTGCGAAAATATCTAAAATCAATGCAGTGCGATCAACTACTTTTACTTTTACTTTTTCTTCCAACTGGCGAAGTTGCGAAGGAGAAAGTTCACCATCACAAATAACTGTATCCGCACCAGTTGCCAAAACAACTTGTCGCAACTCCTCGACTTTGCCAGAGCCAATATATGTCGCTGGATCCGGCTTATCGCGCCGCTGAATTAATCCTTCTAGAACTTCTGAACCAGCGGTCTCAGCCAAAGCCTTTAACTCGGCAAGGGAATTTTCCGCCAAAACCGCGGTGCCTTCGGTCCATACTCCCACAAGGACTACACGTTCGAGTTGTAATTGGCGATACTCAGCCTCAGAGATGTCTTGAAGTTCGGTGGAAAAACCCTTGACGCGGCGCAATGCGTGGCGCTCGGATAACTCTTGCGTTGGTTCGGCAAATTCATCGTTTTCTTGTGAATCATATTCAGCTGCCACACGTGCACTTTCGCGCATGAGAGCCTCAAACTCATCTCCAGCACCTGAATTAGACAAGGAGGAACTCCGTGATATCGACATCCCTGACTAAAACTGCAGGGCCCGTTAAGGTGGCATTGGCGTGTGAATCGATGGTGACTTCTAACCGTCCGCCGGGTGGGTTTATCACCCATGTGCTTGGCAATCGTTCTTTCGTATGCAACGCCGCTGCAAAGGCTACTGCACAGGTCCCAGTTCCGCAGGAGCGCGTCTCGCCGCTTCCTCGTTCATACACTCGAATGGAGAGTTCATGATCTCCGGTTATTTCAGCGAACTCCACATTTACTCCATCGGGATATGAAGCACGTGGTCGCACGACGGGCGGCTCGTTTAATGGACCAACATCATTGATGTCATCGACAAAGACAACTGCATGAGGATTACCGACGCTAATGTTGTAACCATTCCACACATGTCCATTAGTTGCCGCTGTTATCGCCTCGGCCTCATCACTTACTTGACCCATATTTACTGAAATATCCCCCACTAGGGGAACTCGCAGATGCTTTAGGCCATCATGGGTATTAATTGCAAAGATTCCCTCTGGGACATGTCCGCGCTCAACAAGATAACGCGCCATCACACGAATGCCGTTTCCGCACATTTCAGCAATAGTGCCATCTGAGTTTCGGTAATCCATAAACCATTTTTCATCACGCTTTACAATGCGAATCAATCCATCGGCACCAATTCCAGTTGTTCGATTGCAAATGGCGGCCGTTTCGAGCGTTGTTATCGAGTGATTATCCTCTGGATCGAATACGAGCACAAAGTCATTTTCGGTGCCGTGACCATATGTTGCAATCATTGCCCGAACTTTACCCTCTCTAGGTGCGCCAGTAGAACCTCAAAGCTCGGCTGAATAGGTGAGATCCACGTGATGCGTTGATCGCGCGAAAACCAAACCTCTTGTCGTCTTGCGTACTGGCGGGTCGCACGTTTGGTGTCCTCGCGGGCGGCCTCCTCGCTCATGAGA
Source organism: Actinomycetes bacterium (assembly GCA_043745325.1). Taxonomy (GTDB): domain Bacteria; phylum Actinomycetota; class Actinomycetes; order Nanopelagicales; family Nanopelagicaceae; genus Planktophila. The sequence goes on along the minus strand of JAYTTL010000154.1, from coordinate 3,291 downwards.
CCTTGACGGTAAGCGATTATCTGGGAGTATCCAAGTGCACGTTGAGCCGTGCGGGACTCGGTAATTCCTTCCTCCAGCAGCCGATCAACTTCATCAACGAAGCCTCGCTCCCACATCCGATCTACCCGATCATGAATTCGTTCACTTAATTTTTCTCGATCCATAACCAATCCAAACTGTTGTGCATCGGGATAGCGCGTGCTCGCCTCTCGTGGAAGATTTGCCGTAAATGGTTGGCCCGTTATCTCAATGACTTCCAAGGCACGAATAACTCGGCGCGCATTCTCGCGATCAATAGCAATTGCGGCGGCTGGATCTAACTTTTCTAAGCGCGCAAAGAGCGTGTCTATCCCGAAATCCTTTAACTCCTTTTCAAGTTTTTCGCGAATCACCGGATCGGTATCCGGAAAGTTCAACTCATCTAAAATCGATTTAATGTAGAGACCGGTTCCACCCACCACTATTGCGCATTTGCCTCGAGATTGGATATCGGCAATCGCAGCACGTGCCAGCTCTTGATACCAAGCCACGGTTGCATCCTGATTAATGTCGAGTACATCCAAAAGGTGATGACGAATACCTTGACGTTCATCGATAGACAATTTGGCCGTTCCGATATCCATTCCACGGTAAATTTGCATGGAATCCGCATTCACAATTTCGCCATTAAAATGTTGTGCAACTGCAATTGCCAGATTGCTTTTGCCAGTGGCCGTTGCACCACAAACGACGATTACGCTCATCTAGAGATTGTCGGCATTCCCAACATTGTAGAGCTCTTCACCGTTTCTCTATTTCGAGCCTCATGCGCATCCCCGCCACGGGTTGCACGAATAGCTCCTGGTGTTCCAATCAAATAATGCGCCGAAGCATCTGTGATGAGCACTTCTACCTCGTCTCCTGGGCGAACGAGCGTCGTATTACCAAAGTGAACAAGTCGAAAATCTTCGCTCCTGCCGGTAAGTCGTGCATTCGCACTATCTCTGCGGCCCTCATACTCGCCAACGAGAACCTTGACGCTTTTTCCAACGGCCTCTTCATTAACTGAAAGAGAAATCAACTGTTGATGATTGTGCAGGCGTGTATAACGCTCCCCTACGATGTGACTTGGGATTTGATTGGGCATTGTGGCCGCCGGAGTGCCTGGACGAATCGAATATTGATAGGTGTAAGCGGCGGCAAAACGAGCGTGAGTACATAAATCTAGTGTGGCTTGAAAATCGACCTCTGTTTCTCCGGGAAAACCAACAATGATGTCGGTAGTAATTGAGGCATGTGGCATAGCCTTTCGTACGCGCTCAAGAATTCCTAAATATCTATCGCTTCGGTATGAACGCCGCATTGCTTGCAAAATTGAGTTCGAACCCGACTGCAGCGGCATGTGCAAATGGGGCATCACATTTGGAGTCTGTGCCATCGCATCGATAACATCATCAGTGAAATCGCGCGGATGTGGTGACATAAAACGGACGCGTTCAAGTCCTTCCACCTTGCCGCATTCGCGCAACAATGTGGCAAATGCCGAACTATCACCGAAGTCGACCCCGTAGGCGTTTACATTTTGACCCAATAGCGTTATTTCAATGACCCCTTCATCAACGAGTGCACGCACCTCGGCAAGAATCTCTTTGGCCGATCGATCTTTTTCTATCCCGCGCAGGGTAGGTACGATGCAAAATGTGCAGGTGTTGTTACAACCCACCGAGACCGATACCCACGATGAAAATGCCGACAAACGGCGAGCCGGCAACGTAGACGGAAAGTGCTCAAGGGCTTCGAGAATTTCTATTTGTGACTCTTCTTCAATTCGTGCGCGTTCAAGTAAGACTGGAAGTGAGCCGACATTATGCGTGCCAAAGACGACATCGACGTAGGGTGCTTTTTCTATAATCTTGGCTTGATCTTTTTGGGCCAAGCATCCACCGACAGCGATCTGCATCTTTGGGTTTAATTTCTTAATAGGGGCTAAAAATGAAAGGTTTCCATAAAGCTTGTTATCAGCGTTTTCGCGAACTGCACACGTATTAAAAACAACGAGGTCGGCTTGCTCCCCAATCTGCGCCGGAATGTAGCCTGCTGCATCGAGTAAACCCGCGATTCGCTCGGAGTCATGAACATTCATCTGACAGCCATATGTCTGGACTGTATAGGTACGGTTCATGTCCCTATCGTAGAGCCTTTAGGCAAACGCCAATATTTCAATCTCAAAGGTTGAACGGTTCACGAGCGCCATATGATGATTTTCCAGCGTAGTCCAGCCAGGTTGATTCCATCCACTGGAGGCAAATAAGACACCATCTGGAGTCGTTAAATATTTAATCTCGTAATAGTCATCGAACGCCCAATCGGGTTTTCTTAAAGCGTTGTGCTCGCTTACAGTAATAAAGAAATCGCGATTCATAAGCATACAATTCAAACTCGTTGTGTCGCCATGGAGTTTAATGATTTTCAAGGCGCTCTTAACTCCTTCGACTAACCCCAATTTTTCAATCTCAGTCATTACTAAATAGAAATAACGCTCACTATCGGTGTCACCGACGATGAGTGAGTTAAATTTTGAATCGATAAATGGAGTAATCGCATCAGGTGGAAAAATCGAGCCATTATGAATAAAGGAATACTCACCATACATAAACGGGTGTGTGTTGTTTTCACTATTAGATAATCCCTTCGTAGCCCAGCGAAGATGCAAAAGTGCGCCGTCGGCAGCGTTATCGTCCACGGCCTTATTGAACGTACTGCTTTGTACGGCGGACTCAACCTTCTTTTCTACAACGTTATGGCCACCACCTTGATCCACAGTCGATAGACCCCAGCCATCGCAATGAACAGATGAAAGTGAAACAAATTCGGAAAATTGATTGCCAACGAGTGCCGGAAATGAGGTTTTACTCGGCGACACGTAGCCCATTAATCGGCACATATATGCACAAATTCCTTTCGCTTAAGTCACACTATGAGATAGAAATTCTACCCTAGAGGCTCAAGGAGGAGTACATCTTGGCAATTAACGACGCAGATGAGAAACGTTTGGCAGAACTTGGATATAAGCAGGAGCTAAATCGAACGTGGTCATCCTTTTCTAACTTTGCAATCTCCTTTTCTATCATCTCAATCCTGGCAGGTTGCTTCACAACATTTGCCCAAGCATGGAATTACGGCGGACCGGTAGCGATCTCTATCGGTTGGCCGCTCATCTCAATCTTCATTCTCATAATCGGATTTTGTATGTCAGAGCTTGCATCGGCATATCCAACTTCAGGTGGTATCTACTGGTGGGCATCTAAGCTC
>JAYTTL010000153.1:0-1794 GCA_043745325.1 Actinomycetes bacterium | reverse complement strand
GTGGATCAACTAAAGGTGGACGCGATTCCCGCAATCAAGCGGTACTTCCAATTCGTGGAAAGATTTTAAATGTTGAAAAAGCTCGAATAGATCGGGTTTTGCAAAATAACGAAGTACAAGCTCTGATTACTGCGCTTGGTACTGGAGTGCATGACGATTTTAATATAGCAAAACTTCGATACCACAAAATTATTTTGATGGCCGATGCTGATGTGGATGGTCAACACATCCGGACACTGCTTTTAACCTTACTCTTTCGTTTTATGCGACCTTTGATTGAAAATGGGTATGTCTATTTTGCACAACCACCATTGTATAAATTGAAATGGGGAGGAAAGGAAGCCGTTGAATATGCATTTAGCGATCGTGAACGCGACGGCATGATTCAAATTGGATTAGAAAAAGGAAAGCGCCTTCCCAAAGAGGATGGAATTCAACGCTTTAAGGGTTTAGGCGAAATGCCAGCAAAAGAGTTATGGGACACAACCATGGATCCAGAACACCGTGTTCTAATAAAAGTGATGTTAGAGGACGCCGCCGCTGCCGATGATTTATTCTCGGTATTAATGGGCGAAGATGTAGAAAAACGCCGGGCATTTATCCAACGTAATGCCAAAGATGTTAGATTTTTGGATATCTAATGGATGAGTTAAATCCTAAGAATTTAGAAAACTTTGACAAGATTGAGACAGTCGATCTTCAAGTTGAGATGGCGCGCTCATATCTTGATTATGCAATGTCAGTTATTGTCGGTCGAGCACTGCCCGATGTGAGAGATGGTTTAAAACCCGTGCATCGTCGCGTCTTGTATGCGATGTACGACGCGGGATATCGCCCAGATAAGGGTTATTACAAATCTTCGCGCATCGTCGGTGATGTGATGGGTAATTATCATCCACACGGAGACACAGCTATTTATGATTCAGTTGTACGCCTTGCTCAGCACTGGTCGCTTCGCTATTTACTCATTGATGGCAATGGAAACTTCGGCTCGCCTGGCAATGACCCAGCTGCAGCAATGCGCTATACCGAAGCCCGGTTATCCCACATCGCGATGGAGATGATGCGGGACATAGACGAAGACACTGTTAATTTCGTGCCTAATTACGACGGCCGGTCACAAGAGCCAACAGTCTTACCTTCGCGCTTTCCTAATCTTTTAGTTAACGGCAGTGCAGGTATTGCTGTGGGAATGGCCACGAATATTCCGCCGCACAACCTTCGTGAAATCGGTGAAGCGGTTGTTTACACCATTGACCATCCAGAGTTGAAAAATGAAGAGCTTTTGAATGAGTTACTGAAAATTGTTAAAGGCCCAGACTTTCCTACTAAGGCATTAATAGTGGGACGAGGCGGAATTGAAGATGCATACCGAACTGGACGCGGTTCAATTACGATGCGAGCAGTGGTGCAAGTCGAAGAGATAAATAAGCGTACTTGTCTTGTAATCAGCGAACTGCCCTACCAGGTTAACCCTGACAATTTAGCGTTAAAAATTGCAGAGTTAGTTAAAGATGGAAAAATTAAGGGAATTGCCGATGTACGCGATGAAGGAAATGAGCGCTTAGGTCAACGATTAGTTGTTGTTCTACAAAATAGTGCGATACCAAAAGTCATCCTCAATAACTTATACAAGCACACCCCATTGCAAGATACTTTCGGCGCGAATATGTTGGCACTCGTTGACGGTGTTCCACGAACATTGCGTTTAGATGAATTCATTTGTTATTACATTGAACATCAAATTGAAGTAGTTGTCCGTAGAACAAAGTTCCGTCTTGCCGAAAAAGAGCG
>JAYTTL010000152.1:0-1795 GCA_043745325.1 Actinomycetes bacterium | reverse complement strand
ATCAGGGCTCTTGTCTGACTTTCAGCTCCGCCGATTTGGTCCAGAGTTGAAACTCTGACATAACAACAGGTGAGCTTTGAGTTGTCATCCAAGCTCATAATGTACCTGCCGAATCGTCAACATATTGGAGTTCGACGCGATTTTCCCTGCAAAGCAATAAGACACTTTTCAACTTTTGCGCGAGATATTTCAGTTTGTTGTGGATGAGATCTTAAGATGCGACATCCTCGTGATGACTTTTACTGGGTATCATGACTCCATCTTTATAAGCAAGCCCATTTAATAAATTCGTTATTTCTTTGATTCCATTTATTTTACGCCAGTTTTTTTCACATTCACTTAACATCTTAAATGCCATTACAGACGCAGCTTCTTTGCTGCCAGCTCCTTTAGTCACTTTCGTTCTAAGCTTTACAGTCGCAAACGATGATTCAATCGGGTTTGTTGTTCGAAGATGGACCCAATGGCTCGCTGGGTAACGGAAAAACGTAACCAGTTCGCGCCAGCTTTTTGTTAAACAATCTACGGCCTTCGGGTATTTATCTTGAAATAACTTTTTAAATTGATCTCGCGTTTTTTCAGCATCAGATTCCGTATTTGATCGCATCATTTCGTGAAGTAATTTTTTTGCATCACTTTGCAATCGCTGCGGTAATTTATCCAATACGTTTGCAATTTTATGTACCCAGCAGCGCTGCTCTTCGGTTTTTTCAAATCCTTTACATGACCGAAGCGCTTTCCAAAAACCTAAAGCTCCGTCGCCAACAGCCACCATCGGCGCTGTCATTCCACGATCAATCAGCGATCTCATAACCACCAACCATGAGTCCGATGATTCACGGTAACCAGGATGCACTGCTAACAGCTCTTTGCTGCCATCTTCAGTCGCGCCGATAATCACAAGTAGGCAAACTTTTTTGTCCTCACCAAGACGAACCTGAACGTTAACTCCATCAGCCCACATATAAACATATTTTTTCGTGATCGTTCTTTTATTCCATATTTCAAATTCCGTATCCCAAATCTTTTTTAATTTCACGATCGATGCCGGCGACAAACCCATCGTGCCTTCACCAAGCAGTTCACTCAGTGCTGATCTGAAGTTATTGGTAGAAAGTCCCTTTAAATAAAGTATCGGTATCAACGATTCAACCTTCGGGGACTTTCGTAAATACGGTGGCAAAATATTTGATAAAAATTTCTCGCCATCACGACGATCATCGACACGCGGACACTCAACGTCCACAGCACCCGAACCCATAGTCACTGTTCTTGATTTGCCAAAACCATTTTTCACAACCAAACGGCGGCCTTGTTCGTCAACCTGATCCTTATTTTGCGTAATGTATTCTTCGACTTCGAGATTTAGTGCCTCAACTAATAGACGCCTTGCGCCGACCCGGGCAATTTCATCCAATGATAATTCAAAATCTTTACGGGGCTCTTGATTTGGTGATACGACTTTTAACATAGCGGCGTTTCCTTGTTCTACTCCGTTTGGAGTGGTTGGTTTCGACACCAATAAGGCTATGCCGCTATTTTATTCTTTTCAACTCATCCACAACTTTCTAAAATATCTCGTTCAAGTATTTGTCCTTTTCTGTTTTCAAAAATGATCTTGTCACTGGCTGTCAGAGCAAATTTTTAATAGCCAAACCGCTCAAATGAAATTCGATCTGTGCCAAAAGTTATTGGGATTAGCGCTTTCGTGGAATATACAAACAGACGTAAATGTTTTCGCTTGATACTAGTCGATGAGGCTACGTCTCGATTTTACCGAACCGGTCTAGCTTGG
>JAYTTL010000151.1:0-24635 GCA_043745325.1 Actinomycetes bacterium | reverse complement strand
CCGCTCATGGATATTTACTGCATCAATTTTATTCTCCACTGGCAAATACTCGAAACGATGAATATGGCGGAAGCTTTCAAAATCGAGTCAGATTCTTACTAGAAACGGCCACAGCAGTTCGTTCTGCAATACCCTCGACTACCCCGTTATTTGTTCGAATCTCGGCGAGCGATTGGAGCGATGAGGGTTGGAACTTAGTGGATTCAATCGAACTTTGTACTCAACTCAAAACTTTGGGCGTTGATTTAATTGATGTATCAACGGGAGGAAATCTCCATAAGGCTCAAGTTAAGGCAACCCCAGGATTTCAAGTTCCCTTTGCCGCCGCAATTCGAACAGAGGCACATATTATGACTGCAGCCGTCGGCTTAATTACAGAGCCCGAGCAAGCTCAATACATTATTGAAACGGGCGAGGCCGATGCTGTCTTTCTTGCTCGCGCAATGATCCGCAATCCCAGATGGGCATTGAGTGCGGCTGAGAAGTTGGGGATAAAAATATCGTGGCCACACCAATTAGAGCGTGGAGCGACGATCTAAGTATTTTTTAAAAGCTAAAACGGGCGAGTAACTCTGCTCACCCGTCTCAAAGAGCGTGTTACATTTTGCGGCGCTTGATTCCCTGGCTTTGATAATACTGACGCCAAATTCCTCGATGTACTGGAATTCGCATCGGTAGACTCCTGATTACTGGAATAATCGGAGTTAAAATTAAACCGAGGGAGAGCAAGCCCATAATGACCATAATGTAGGCATCGGCATTTGCTCCGATCGGCTTTGACTCTTCATTATTAAATGGAGGAATTTGATACCAGAACGAATAGAGCCATAGCCAAGCCTGTCCGGGATATCGGCCGGTCTCATTCATCATTCCCCACGTTCCACCTTGAAGATTTGCTGCAGTGCCAGCATCATCCAGATAGGCGCCGTCGCCAAAGAATAGAATCTGTTTAGTGTTATCAGTTTGGAAAAAACCACCTTGTGATAAGAGCGCTGCATCTAATGCACCGCTCTTTGCCATATCTGTTAAGCCTCGAGCCAGCGCCGGAACAGGTCCATATGCGCCAACTGCAACATCACTCAATTTTCCCTCTACTTTACTTATCGCATCGTCATATGCCGTTGCCCAAGCTTGCTTTTGTGAATTCGCCGCACTTTTCCATGTAGCTAGCGCATTCGCAATTTCAGGTGCTAGAACCTGCGTACTTAAAGGAGTAATAACAAAATCATTTGCGGCATCAATTGGATGGGTTACGCCTGCCCATTTTTGTAACCAGAGTGGGCCAACATTTAATCCATCAGAGGCGTTGTTGTACGGACCACCGTAGGTTGCAGTCCCACTTGTACCGGCTAACTCTTGAACTGCTGTGGAATACAGATTATCGGGATTGCTCACGGCCCAACCTTTAAAAGTTAAAGGAGGTTCATCTGGTGAACTCATAAGTAACGAAAGAACTATTGTGAGAACAAATACAAAGACGAGTGCAATTGTGCCTTCTTTGACAATGTCATAGCGTTTAGTTTTACCAGCCCAAGGTGCGGCATCAAACTCTGCTTTAGCTTCTTTATTTATGCTCATTTACTGGACCTCGTTTGCTGGTGAGGGTTCAGCGTCGATTGGCGGTACGACTCCACGCTTTCGAACCATTAAAACATGAACAACCGTTAGTGCTCCTAAAATTGCTGGTAAGAATGCAACGTGAAGAAGAAGCATCTGGCCAAGATTGGTCACATTAAACCAAGTTCCAACTCCCACTGAGTTAAAACCATCTTTGGCCTCAAATGAGATCCACTGAGAATCAAAGTTTGTTTGAACTAAGTAACCCGTAAATGCCGTTGCAATGGATGCGATAAAGGCAACAGCGCCCGTTGCCCACGTTGCAAATCGATTTCCGCGCCATGCAGCCATCCAGAACTTTCCCCATAAGTGAATGACCATAAAGACGAAGAAGAGTTGCACACTCCAAAAGTGCAGACTATTTACAAACTTGCCTGTTTTAGAAATGTGATACCAAGCCGGTCCTTGAAATGCCAAAATAATTCCAGAAAAGATTATTACGGCTAGTGCGGCAAGAGTTAAGACGCCAAAGACATAAATCCAAGAGGAAACATAGGCTGGTTGATCATCAGGCAAAAGTTTTTCAATGGGTAGTTCTTTCTGCCACTTGTTGCGAAGTTTCGCGGTCCACATCTGACTCATTCGTGGTGCCGATTTTTATCTTTTGGAAAAGGAAGAAAAATAGCTAAAGCAAAAATTGCTAACATTAAAAGAATTACTAAAAGATTTGTTACTGAAATTTGAAACCATCCTGATTTCAGATATGTTGCAGGATGATTCATAAAATCTGCAAACCAACCGGTCATGTGATTTTCCCTCCAACAAGAGAATTAATCCTGTTTTACTGCTTTGAGGTTACGCCTGAATCAACTAAATATCTATGATGCCTGCGAGGGGAACCTCTCTCGATAAGTGTTAGAGAGCTAAAAGCTCGTCCAATAGAAGTTGTACCCGTCCTTTTATGTCGTCTCTGATGCGACGGACCGATTCGATGCCTTGATCCGCTGGATCCTCTAACACCCAATCTTCATAACGTTTGCCCGGGTAGAACGGGCAAGCATCCCCACAGCCCATGGTTATGACTACGTCAGAGTCTTGCACCGCTTCCGGGGTGAGAATTTTTGGAAGATTATTGGCAATATCAATGCCGACTTCGGCCATCGCTTGAACTGCGACTGAGTTAATAGATGCTTTTGGGGCTGAGCCTGCCGATAGAACCTCTACTCGTCCAGCACCAAGGTGATGCATAAAACCCGATGCCATTTGAGAACGTCCAGCGTTATGGACACATACAAATAAGATCGTTGGTTTATCACTAGACACTTTTAATACCTTTTCCGTAACCAAAGTGAAATGTAAACAAGTCCAATAAGGGCGGGAACTTCAATAAGCGGTCCGATGGTACCGACTAAAGCCTGCCCTGATGCAACACCCCAAACACCAATACTCACTGCAATCGCCAATTCAAAGTTATTTCCAGCGGCAGTAAATGCCAGAGTCGTCGCTTTTTCGTACTCCATTCCAACCCATTTACCGAATGCATAGGAGAATCCCCACATAATAAAAAAGTAGATTAATAAGGGCAAAGCTATCTGAAAAATTGAGTTGATGGAGACAAGGAGAGCAGCAGCCTCTCGATTTCCGCATGCAAGGTCATTCCAAATCAACACCATGGCAATACAACGAGCCAGCCCAATGACAATTAAACCCGTCCGAAACGCAGGCTGGTCTGCGAGAAATGTCCAGGCGAGAATGAACATCAAAGCTGGACCAATAAGCCAATTTAGCATGAGGGAGGAAACTAAGAGTTTCTTATCCGCGCGAAGTTGACCCATTTCTTCATATTGGACCTTGGCCAGGACTGGATACATCATTGCGAAAAGTCCTAATGCAATTGGTAGAGAAGTCCCATCAATTTGGTAGGTCGAAATTAAATCATTTAGTTTGGGGAAGAGCTTTCCAAGTCCAAGCCCAATTGCCATTGCGCCTAAAATCCACAGCGGAAGGAAGCGATCTACCAACGACAATCCTGCTTTTTTTACCATTTGACCATCGTAACTTCGCAAAGTGAACGACCTCTAAACACTTGTCGAACTTTTAGAGAGTTACGAAATGGCGATGATGTCGACAACGAAAATTAATGTTTCATTTGGCCCGATTGGACCAGATCCGTTTGGCCCGTAGCCAAGATCGGCTGGTATGACGAGCAAGCGACGTCCACCCACTTTTGCACCGGGTAGACCCTGTTGCCAACCAGCAATCACATTTGCAAGTGGGAAGGTTGCGGGCTGCCCGCTACTCCACGATGACTCTACGATCGCGCCTTTGGACCATGTCATCAATGTGTAATGAACTGTCAAAGTCGATGTTGCCAAAACTTGCGCTCCCGTACCGACGATGATGTCCTGAATTTGCAACGTCGTGGGCGGCACTCCTGTTGGGGCTGCAATTATTGGTGCTTGGCCGGCATTTCCCGTCACCGCCGGAACTCCTGCCGCTGTTGATTCTGACACTTTATCTTTTCCTCCACATGACGTTAGGGATGTAATTGAAAGCGCAATAATTGCGGCAATCGCAAGTTTTTTTCTAATTTTCATCTTGATCCACTATTCCAGTTCGCCGATTAATGTGAAATCACCATCACCAAGTTGACCTTGCGTTCGGTACATTTCTAACTTGGCACGTGTATCGGCAATATCTAAGTTTCGCATGGTCAATTGACCGATACGATCAACTGGACCAAAGGCAGCGTTTTCAGTTCGCTCCATCGACAATTTGTCTGGGTGATAACTAAAGGCTGGCCCTGTTGTATTGATAATTGAGTAATCATCACCGCGGCGCAACCGCAAGGTGACCTCACCCGTAACGGCAGATGCCACCCAGCGTTGTAAGGATTCGCGAAGCATCAACGACTGTGGATCTAACCATCTGCCCTCATATAACAGGCGGCCAAGTCGACGGCCTTCGGCATGGTAATTCGCAATCGTGTCTTCATTATGAATTGCACTCAGCAAACGCTCATAAGCAATAAATAGCAGCGCCATTCCCGGAGCTTCATAAATACCACGGCTTTTGGCCTCAATAATTCGATTCTCAATTTGATCGGCCATACCTAAGCCATGACGGCCACCGATGGTATTGGCCTCTTGCATAAGAGCTACTACCCCATCAAAACTTTTTTTGTTTATTGAAACGGGGCGGCCTTGAACGAATTCAATGGTGACATCTTCGCTCTCAATGGTAAGCGATGAATCCCAGAAGCGAACACCCATGATTGGCTGAACTACTTCAACTGATGTACTTAGGCTCTCAAGGGCTTTTGCTTCATGGGTTGCACCCAAGATATTTGCATCGGTCGAATAAGCTTTTTCAGCACTATCGCGATAAGGCAGATTATTGGCGAGCAGCCACTCGGACATTTCTTTGCGTCCGCCAAGTTCAGTTACAAATTGGGCATCAAGCCATGGTTTATAAATTCTCAAGTTTGGATTAGCCAAAAGCCCATAACGATAAAAACGTTCAATATCGTTGCCTTTGTACGTTGAACCATCCCCCCATATTTCTACTGAATCTGCATGCATGGCTCGGACTAACATTGTGCCCGTGACTGCTCGACCGAGAGGTGTCGTGTTGAAATACTGTTTGAGTCCACTGCGAATATGAAAAGCTCCGCAAGCAATTGCAGCAAAGCCTTCTTCTACGAGAGCGTTTTTGCAATCGACAAGACGCGCTATCTGCGCGCCATACTCTCTGGCGCGATCTGGAACTACGTCAATATTGGGCTCGTCATATTGACCAAGATCTGCCGTATAAGCACACGGTATTGCACCTTTGGCCCGCATCCAAGCCACGGCCACAGAAGTATCTAGTCCGCCAGAAAAGGCGATACCGACTTTTTCGCCAACTGGCAGTGATGCTAGAACTTTAGACATACTCGCAGTCTAACCGATGTTAAACGTTGGAAGTTTCTTTTCAAGGGCGGGCGTAACTGCCCACTCTGCGCACATTTGACGATATCTATTGATACCTGCAGCATCTGGAACAGCATCCGTCTTTACTGCTCGAATCATCAGATTGCGAGGGGTGTGTTCTCCTCCAATAAATTCAATAATCTCCACACGATAACCGAGAATTCGTAAAATTTGTGCACGCAATGTATCGGTCAATAAATCTCCGAGGCGCTCTTTCATGAGACCGAACTTCGTCAGCGCGCCCCACGGTTCAGGAGCAGCATCTATCTGTCGCTGAATATCGTGGTGGCAACATGGAGCAATTAACATTATTTTTACACCGCTATTAACCGCCCAAGCGATTGCATCATCGGTTGCAGTATCACAAGCATGAAGGGCTATGGCGACATCGGCCGAGTGCGCTGTTGTTGCCGCAATTTCTTCGGCATGAAAACTTATCGTCGATGTAATCCCAAGCTTTTGTGCGATTAAATTGTTGCGATCTCTTGATGCTTGCCTCACGTCGATTCCAGTGACAACTACCGGAAAACCATGTGCGCGAAGAAATTGATGTGCGCCAAAAGTTAAATAGGCATGCCCGCAGCCAAGGTCGACGATTGATAGCGGATTCTTAAGTGTTGGTTTCTGAATCTGGCCTGACTCGATTGCTGAATTCAACGTGGGTACCAACAAGCGCAGAAACTCTTCTACCTGCATGTATTTATCATTTTTAGATGGCTTAATCACTCCTTTGTGATCGGCGATACCTATCTCAAGCAAAAAGGGATCATTAGGATCTAATAAGCGTAGTTTCTTTCTATCATGACTTAACTCTTGCTTCAGAGCCTTGTTTTCAAGATGAATAAGCGCTTGACCCTGCTTGGTGATGCGAATCGACATAGTCATCTCGGTGCCCTCGATCAAGATATTTGAATAGCCACTCCCCAATAGTAAAAAGATTGCATCGGGATCTGCCTCAAGGTTCTTTACCGTTGTCACTCGGCCATCGTTCACGCTGAACTGCAGCCTTATGTGGCCCTTAATTTCAACAGGACGGATATCTATGCGCTCAAATTCAACTTCCATATTGCGCCGTCTGCCTGATAGAACAACTCGCACAAGATTGTTGGTGTCTAGAATCTTAAGACAAGCATCTTTGAGCGCAATCTCTAATGAGGGTGCCATTGGTTATTTTGGCGAAATTACCGCAGTGCCCTTTTCATGCGGATAGAAAGTGAGTACATGGTTCGGAAGTGACTGGGCAAATGTTAGCGCCAACTCGCGCTCACCATCTCGATTTACATCATCTATAATAATGATTGCCTTAGGGGAAATTCGGTTGATAAATTCAGCATGCGCCGGGCTGCGAGCAGCTGGATTTTTAGATCCTGGTGGCCCATCAATTATTAAGAGGTCAATTTTCTTCAAATCTTGCAACTTCGAAGTGTCGTACCAATCAACACCGGAAAAATGACTTTGTAAAGCTGCAACTCGGATCTCAACACCGCGAATACCATGGGTTTTCAATAGTTCGCGCGTCTTACCTGCAAACTCTTCTGAGTCGTCAATACTAATGACTTTCTTTGCGCCTGCTTTAGCAAGTATCAGTGTAGATACGCCTGACCCAAGTTCTACAACCAAGCCAGGTTTATGTGTTCGAACCAAATCTGTAATTGTTAAGAGAAGGTCGGGAGATGCTGCCCAGTTGCGCATGGGAGGAATTGGTGCCGAAAATTTCAGTAACAAGAGAATTTGTTGTAACGCTTCAATTTGGCGATATGACTGCCAATCCATTTGCTTCAACTCTTTCATGCCCTTTTTATGAGCCGACATCAATGCGCTCACTTTGCCGTGCAATGCACGTAATAATCTTGCGCAGTAAAAGACCCCGGCTAGCACGGCGACTAGCAAGAGAGCGTTAAGAATTTGCACAACTCCAGTCTAGATGTGCGGAAGTTGAACATCAATTGCCAGACCACCGAGCGAGCTTTTTCTTAAATTGAGTACGCCCTTATGGCGCTCAATTACTCCACTCATAATGCTCAATCCAAGGCCACTTCCACCTGTTTCGCGCGAACGCGATCGATCAAAGCGTTTGAGACCCTGGATTTTTTCCCCATAAGAGGACTCTGGTAGACCTCCTCCACCGTCTTCAATGGTCAACCCAATAATTCTCGCATTTTTTAAAGTGATCTTTATTAACGCCTGACTATCGGTATGATTTCTTATATTTACAAGAGCATTTACGATGAATTGATGTAGGTATTTTTGAGAACCATTCATGGTTACTCCATTATCTATATGCGATTCAATCACGCGCTGCGGGGAAATCACCTGAAAATCAGCGATGCAGTCACGAAGCAACTGTGTCAGATTTACAGAAGTAAATTCCTCTCCATTCTCTTCACCTAGCTCTGCTAAAATTAACAGATCTCCAATCAATGATTCCATGCGTTTAATTTCACTATTAAGTCGTTTAAAGGCAACAATCGAATGCTCACCTTCTAATTTCCCGCCCTCTAAAAGTTCAGAATAACCCTTTACAACCGTTAATGGTGTTCTGAGCTCATGAGCAGCATCACCGAGAAATTCCTGCATTTTTTCTCGCTGTGCACGTTCAAAAGTTAATACTCCTGTTCGGCTAATTTGGACAGAAATAAACGAGGCCAACGCGTTGGCAAAAATAATAAAAATGAGCAATTTCGACAGATTATTTTCTAAAGAGTTACTAATGTCGGAAATAGACGCTGCCACAATCAACTTTTCGCCATCTTGCAACTGGATCTGCCTAGTTCGTAGATTCTTGTGTGTTCCAAGAATTGCATTTTTAGACTCTTTTAATATCGCGGTTTCCCCCGTAGGAGCAACGAAAGCTATAGTCATATCAAAGTTATTTTGTTCAACACTCAATAGTGCGGCAGTAATTGGTTCGTTGGGACTATAAGCAACATCGGTAATAACCGTGTTAATTTTATCATCCACCATTGTTATCTGCGATTTATAAGAACTCCAAATAGCAAATCCACCTATGAGAATCGAGAGTATAGATGTGACTGTAACTGTGGCAAGAACTTGTTTAGTACTACTCTTCATCAAACCGTTTTAGGTTCCTGTATCTGAAAACCTACTCCACGAATCGTTTTAATGCCTTCAAAGCCATCTCGATGAAACTTTTTACGCAAGTATGAAATATATGTGTCAGTTACGGTACTTTCAGATTCAAACGTGATGCCCCAAACTTCATCTAACAAATGCTTTTTAGTTAAGACACGTCCTTTCTTCTCAATGAGCACTTGCAAAAGTCGATACTCCGTGGGAGATAATTCAACTTCCTTGCCATCAAAGGTGACAAGGTGTTGTTCATCATCGATAGTTATCGGTCCACACGAGAGATGTGTTTGTGTTTCGGAAGATTTATATGAGCGCCTTAAAATCGCCTTAATCCGCAGAATTAGCTCCTCAATTCCGAATGGTTTGATGACATAATCATCGGCGCCTATTTTTAGTCCACGGGCAATGTCACTTTTGTCTTCGCGCGCCGTCAACATTAAAACCGGGGTAAGATCCTTCGTGCTGCGAAGCCGTTCAACGAGTTCAAAACCATCCATCAGCGGCATATTTATATCTATGACCATGAGTGCAGGCTTATGAGTGCGGAGCAAGGTAAGTGCCGACATGCCATCATTAGCCTCAACAGTTTCAAAGCCGGCAATACGCAGGGTGTCGGTTAACAAGGCTCGAACCCCAGGTTCATCATCTACGATCATTATTAGCTCGGTCATGGGGCCACTCTTTCACGCTTGAGCATGAAAACCAATAAAATCGGAGCCAAATCTCTCCAATTCACAGAGAAATCACAAAAATGACCACCAATGTTTACCTATGTGGATGAGAAGGTGGGCGGTAGTAGCTATTGGAATTGCCATTACCTTGGCAAGTACACATATCGGTATGGCCGAACCCACCCCTACAGCTTCGCCGATTAACGATTACCAAAACGCCTTGAGTCAGTACAAATTGGATATGCAACAATATCGAACGCTCATCATTACTCGCGAGCAAAGTAAAAAGTTAATCACGCAAGATTTTATACTTGCCGTTTCCTCGGCCAACTCTGCTGCAAAATCGGCTTTGCGTACCGCAAAAACTGCTGATGCCAAAACAGCAATTGGAGATCAGTTGAAAATCTCGATTCGAATTGCCAGTGAAGCCCGAGATACTGCAAATACTGGATTAGGTTCGATTCCGCTCGAGCCCATGAAGCCCGTTAAGTCTCAAGAGATTAAGCCTTTAAAAAAAACAAAACCGTAAAAATCCATCCCCACTCCAGATGAATAGAGCTTAGTTTGGCTATCGTTTACCCATGAAGCGATTTAACTCATGGTTGGCCGAGAAGATCACCAATGGTGTTGCAAATATGTGGTGTGCCTATCTCTTTGCGGCCATTGCTCTGATTTCGTTGCCAAAAGCAATTTCATCAGGAGATTCAATTGTAATCGTTTCCTGGATTGCACAGACTTTTCTACAACTCGTTTTGCTCTCAATAATAATGGTTGGCCAAAAAGTCGCTTCGGCTAGTGTGGAAAACACTATTAATGAAACACACACTGCCTCACTTGCCGAGTTTGAGTTGGCTAAAGAGGCACGATCTCTGGCTGACCAAGAGCTAAGCGAGCTCCATGATATTTCCAAGAGTATACATGCGCTCATCAGAGACGTAGAGGCTAAACTTTCAACGTAAATCGTTATGCAAGCGAAATCAAATGAAACACTCTTTCAGGTTTATTGCATTGAAAGCAACTTGCCAATGATTTAGATTCAGAGGGTGAAATTAGCTCCTTGGTGGAAAGAAGCCGTGGTCTACCAAATTTACCCCCGTTCATTTTTTGATAGCAATGGCGATGGTGAGGGCGATTTACCTGGAATAACTGCCAATCTTGAATACGTCAAAAAACTTGGAGTCGATGCTATTTGGCTAAGCCCTTTTTACACATCACCAAATAAAGATGGGGGCTATGACGTTGCCAATCCAAGGGATGTAGATCCACGTTTTGGGGATTTAAATGATGCTAAAAATTTAATTTCCCGGGCACATGAATTACAGCTTCGAGTTATCGCCGATATTGTTCCAAATCACTTTTCTGATCAACACGAATGGTTTCAATCTGCTTTGAAATCTAAGCGCGGTTCACCCGAACGCAATCGATTTCATTTCTACGATGCCGATATCGATGGCAACCCACCTAATAATTGGATCTCTCTTTTTGGCGGCCCTGCTTGGACGCAAGTTGAAGATGGACAATATTATTTACATCTATTCGACTCTTCGCAGCCGGATTTAAATTGGGAAAACTTTGATGTCAATGAAGACTTTGAAAAGACATTACGCTTTTGGTTAGATTTAGGTATTGATGGATTTCGAATCGATGTCGCCCATGGATTAGTGAAAGAGAACATTCAAGAGGATCATCCTGATCCTCAAGGCTTAAGTAATGCACTTCGACTAGATATCGAGATGGATCCGGATAAGCGGAGTAAATTACTTGAAACTGTTCCATTTTTTGACCGCCAAGGGGTGCATGAAATTTATCGCAAGTGGCGAAGTATTTTTGACTCTTATGTCGGCCGTGATGTTATGGCAGTAGCTGAAGCCTGGGTTCACCCACCAATTAATGCAACACGTTATGTTCGTGCCGATGAACTTCATCAGGTCTTTAACTTTGATCTTCTGACCGCGCCGTTTGATGGTGCATTTCTCTTTGATGTTATAAATCAATCAATTGAATTAAATGCTACTGTAGATGCTTTGCCCACGTGGGCTTTGAGTAACCATGACTCCCCACGAATTGCTACGAGAATTGGTGAATTTGAATCTCGCGCACTTGCGCTCTTTGTCTTTGCCCTTCCTGGCTCGACATATATTTTTGCTGGTCAAGAGTTAGGACTACCGGATGGCGAGTTACGAGAAGAGGATCGCCAAGATCCAACATTTTTTCGCTCGAAAGGAGCAATAAAAGGTCGTGACGGCGCGCGCGTTCCCTTGCCTTGGAGTGGAGAGAGTCCTCCATTTGGTTTTAGCTCTGGCGCTCCTTGGCTGCCTATGAGTCAATCATGGCGAGATTTGACTATGGAGAAAGAGAGTCTGGACCCTAATAGCGTTCTCAATCTCTATCGCAATGCCTTGCAACTCCGTGCCACATACTTAGTACTTTCTGGTGACATTGAGTGGTTAGAGTCTCCTTCGCACGGGGCCAAGAGAAACGACATATTAATCTTTAAGCGCGGAGATATCACAATTGGAATGAATCTCTCTTTGATGGACGTAGATATTGAAATCACAGGGCGAAGATTAATTAATAGCTCCATGAAAATCCAAGCGAGTGAAGGAAAGATGAGTATCCCCGCACTTTCTACCATTTGGTCCCTTAGTTAACTGACAGAATAGCGCCATGGAATCTATGACGACATGGCTGATTACTATTTGCGCGTTAGCTGCCGTCATAATCTTTGATTTAGTAATTGCCATAGTCCGTCGCAATAAGCAGACATCAATTACTGAGGCGGCTTTTTGGACCCTCTTCTATATCGGTACCGCTCTGGCCTTTGGCGCATTACTTCCTCAATGGGTTAGCAATCAAGGTCAAAAGGAGTTCTTTGCAGGTTGGCTCACCGAATACGCACTCTCAGTGGATAATATCTTTGTATTTATAATCTTATTAACTCACTTAAAAGTCCAGAAAGAGCGCCAACAACTTGTCTTGTTATTAGGCATCATACTCACTATTGCCATACGTGGACTCTTGATTCCATTAGGCGCGGCGTTAATATCGCGTTTTTCAAGTATCTTCTTTTTCTTTGGTGCTTTCCTAATCTATACGGCCTTTACCTTGGCAAAGGAGAAAAATGACGAAGAGTTCAAGGAGAATCGAGTTATAACGTCGTTAAAGTCCCGAGGAATGAGTATCTTTTCAATTGCTCTCATTGCGCTTGGCCTCACGAATTTAGTGTTCTCATTAGATTCCATTCCTGCAATTTTTGGTTTGACTAAAGATCCTTACATTGTGACTACCGCAAATATCTTTGCTTTGATGGGTCTGCGCCAGCTCTACTTTTTACTGGAAGGTCTGCTCTCACGCTTAATTTTCCTATCTAAAGGCCTCTCTTTTATTTTGGCTTTTATCGGTATCAAGATGATTGTGGAGGCATTTCATGCAATTAATATCGATGAAATTGGTGGTCTACCTATTCCAGACGTCAGCCTTGAAGTCAGTCTCGGCGTGATTATTTTGAGTCTTTTAATTACAACGGTCGCAAGTCTTACAGCAACTCGAAAAGATGGTTCTGCAATTATTTAAATTACGTTTTTGTGTTTTCTTAGAGTTTCTCGGTCAAAGTCTTTCATTCGTTCATGAATTTTTCGTATCTGTAAAGCAAAGGCTTTTACCGCAATGTCAAAGGCGGCAACATCATTGAATTCTGCGGCCTCTGCACGAATGAGCGGGCCAGAACCATGTGAGGTTAAAATTACAACATGTGAATTTTTCCCTTGACGAGGGTTAGCTTCATGAAGAACTTCAACCTCTACGCGATCGATAACAATATTAAATCGCTCCATAGAATTAATTTTTTCTTCGACGATAGACCGGAAGTCTTCTGCTAAATCTGCATTGCGAGTATGAATATGAATCTTCATACTTAGAAGGGTAGTACGAACACCCCCACTGTCGCTATAACTGCCATAAGAAAAGATTTTCCCAGTATTTTGTAGGCATAGGCCCTATCTGCGGCCCTGTCGACCGGGTTACTGACACGAGAGATATCCCCGAGCTTTCCTAGATTGAAAGTACCAGCCACTCCATATGCTAGGCAAAATTTATTCCGAGACTGGAAATATCCTATGCTCGCGACTATCAGTGGGAAAAAAATTCCTAGCCGTGCTCCCCGCGGAGCGTGTACCAAAATTAAAGACAGCAAAGAACCGGCTGAAAAGACTAGCGCCAAGAATCCGACTAACTTCCTTCGCTTTACCTCGCCTCCCCCAATATTGCATTTGCCAGGAATATAAGCTTCATCAAGCATCTTCGAATTCATTCTCGTCAACCCATGTGTCATCTGACGAATTTTCCTGACTTTCAATCCAAGATAGAAATGACCCAACGGCACGAAATGCCAAAAGTGAGACTGTCACTGCTGCAAATATCCGTCGTACCACTTTTGTCATGTTCTAAAAATACTCGCTATTGCTCAATTTTTCTCTAGATAGATGCAAGGGCTTCTTCGATGTCGTTCCAGATATCATCTACATGTTCGCAACCCACTGAAAGGCGAATTAACTGCTCGGGAACTGACAAGCTCTCCATTGGCCAGCGTCGACGACGCTCCCATAGCGATTCAACTCCACCCAAACTTGTTGCATGAGTAATAAGCCGTGACGAATCACATACCTTTTGAGTTTGTTCGCCAGTTCCATCTACCTCGAAAGAGATGATCGCACCGAAGCCTGGGTATCTAACTCGGCGAATTTTGGGGTGCACCTTGAGGCGTTCAATAAGAATCTTTGCGCTTTCTTGCGATTTATTAAAACGCAATGGAAAGGTTCGAAGCCCGCGCAAGGCTAGCCATGCTTCAAATGGCCCAGGAATTGATCCATTAAAGCTTCTTGAATCTGTCAGTCGTTTGAGTAGTGCGGGATCATTTGTAGACAGTGATCCCATAAGGACATCACTATGGCCTGAGAGGAACTTAGTAACGGAGTGCATGACAATATCTGCACCCATCGCCAACGGATTTTGGACAAGTGGAGTTGCAAAGGTGTTGTCTACAGCAACTCCTATCCCGAGTTTTTTGGCATGGGCAATTAAAATTTCAAGTTCAGCCACATCTAAACCGGGATTAGTTGGTGATTCGAGCCATACAAGGGCACAGCCTTTCATCGCTTCGATAACCTCATTAGTGTTAACTACGTCGACAAAACGAACTTCTAAGCGACCGCTTTCATGAAATGAGTTAAGTAACGTCATCACTCCGCTGTACCCCTGATTTGAGGCAACAATCGGTGCTCCAATAGGAAGAATAGAAAAGACTGCGCTGATTGCCGCCATTCCAGATGAAAAAATTAAAGTTGAGCCTCCCTCTAACTCCCCGATTGCACTCTCAAGTGCGCTCCACGTTTGATTTCCATATCGGCCATATCCAATCGGCCCACCAGAATGAAACGTTGAAGTTAGAACTACTGGTGGATTAAGTGAGGCATCAGGTGCGATATCTGGTCGTCCGGCGGTGATGGCCGTAGTCTCTATGTGATTGTCCATGTGTTGAGCCTAAGCCTTAGCCAGTACTGCCATTGCCGCATTATGTCCCGGCACGCCGCTGACGCCACCGCCTCGAATCGCACCTGCGCCGCAAATAAATATCCTAGGGTCATCGCTTTCAACGCCCCAACTTGGCTCAGTATCATCTTCACGGAAAGGAAAGTGAAGGTTTTGGTGAAAGATATTTCCACGAGGCAGGCCAATCTCCTTTTGAATATCTAACGGGGTTTTAACTTCAATTCCAACAATCAGATCTTCAATCGGCTCGGCAAGGTACTGATTCAAAGAGGCCAAGGCCGACTCTAATGCGCGTTCTCTAGCGGTCTCATTGTTGACATCAAATAATGTCGCCGGAGTATGCAATCCAAAGAGAGTGAGTGTTTGATAGCCCAATTCTTGAAGCTCAGCGCTCAGAATAGAAGGATCAGTTAAGGTGTGGCAGTACATTTCAATGGGCATCATGGCCGGCATAACTCCATTTTTTGCCGCTGCAAATGTGGCTTCGAACTGTGAAAAAGATTCATTGGCGTGAAAAGTGCCAGCAAATGCCAGTTGGGGGTCGATGCCTGATTTAAGTTGAGGAAACCTCTTTAACAGGATATTTATCTTTAATTGTGAGCCATCAAGACTTACAGGTGGCGTCCTACCACGTAAGGAGGCAAGAGTTTGCGGGGCGGCATTCGATAGGAGAAATGGCGCGGATAGCGTTTGCCCCGTGACTGTTTTCACGCTCACGCCATTCTGATCGCTAATAACTGAAGTGACTCGTTGATTCACTTCAATCTCTACCCCAAAATCGCGCGCTACGCGCTCGAGTTCACTTACAAGGACACCCATTCCCCCTTTCGGAACTTTCCACTCCCCCGTACCGTTCCCGATTAAGTGATAAAGAAAACAGATATTTGCTTGAATCTCAAATGCTGAAGTAAAAGTTCCTATTAGGGCATCACTCAGAACTATTCCACGCACAAGGTCATTATTAAATCGCGAAGATATAATCTCGCCGATAGGTTTCTCAATCAAGTAATCCCATATTTCTGGAAGTGCAATAAAATTCCTTAACTCGGTACGAGTCATTAAAGGCTTGAGTAATGTGGGGGCAATTCGCTGCGCAAATTGCGCGATTTCGCTATAAAACTTTTGCCACGCACGTGCTTCGACTCCACTTGAATCTAATGCAGTAAAAGATGCCTGCGTTAGTGCATCCCATTCTCTGGACACTAGGAGTCCCTGATTTTTTCCATCACGTTCATATGGCGTAAAGCTGGAAATTTCCCGCGAAATACACTCAAAATTAAGACCAAGATCCTTAATAATCGAATCCGGTAACAATGACACTAGATATGAGTAACGCGATAGTCGCGCATCAAAGCCCGAAAAGGCTTGGACGCTCGTTGTCGCCCCACCAATTTGCACATTAGCCTCAAGAATTCGAACTTTTTTTCCCGTGCGAGCCAAGTAAGCCGCCGCCACTAATCCATTATGGCCGCCACCGATAATAATTACATCACAATCATAATTTTTCATTCCAGTGTTCGAGCGATGCGATCTATGGCCTCTGAAATAATAGATGGGCTAGTAGCAAAATTAAGTCGAACATATTGGCCACATTGGGCGCCGTAAAGATGACCGGCGTTAAATGCGACTCGGCCACGCTCTAAAAGCTTAGCCGATGGATCTTCACCTAGATTTAATGAACTCAAGTCCAACCAGGCAAGGTAGCCATTGTGAGGCAAATGATAATTAACGCTTGGCAACTTCACCTTAAGCAGGTCACGAATCATAAATCGATTGTGATCTAGTTGGCGCAAAACTGAATCAAGCCAAATGTTTCCGTCGGCGAAAGCCGCAGCTGATGCAAATGCACCCAAAATTGAGGCACGAAAATGAACTGCCAATGGAAGGCTTTTTAGTTTTTCATTAATTAGATCATTTTGCGAGACGATGATTGCGCATTTTAGTCCGGCAATGTTCCATCCTTTAGATGCAGACGTCACGGTTAATCCAACTTCTCGGGCAGTCTCACTAATTGTTAGAAATGGGATGAAACTTTTAGGATTAAATGTCAGTGGGGCGTGAATCTCATCGCTTATTACAAGCACGCCATATTTCTTTGCCATATTGGCAATGCGAGTGAGCTCCTCATGTGAGTAAATCCGCCCCAATGGATTGTGCGGAGAACAGAGCAAGTGAACTTTCAATCCCGAAGCATAAACTTTCTCTACGGCGTCTAAATCAAGTTGCCAAGGAGTTTCATTGACCGTCTCTACTCCAGTGAGAGTAAATGGGACGTCCACT
This sequence comes from Actinomycetes bacterium, assembly GCA_043745325.1. GTDB lineage: Bacteria > Actinomycetota > Actinomycetes > Nanopelagicales > Nanopelagicaceae > Planktophila. Next base: position 7,519 of record JAYTTL010000151.1, on the reverse strand, counting down.
CTTTCAAGTTTGGCTTCATCTATCCAATTGAAGAAATTCTGATACACCGGAGAGTTGACTAAAACTTTTTCTCCCGGGTTCGTAAAAACGCGCAAAACCTCGACAACGGCGACACCAACATCGGCGGCAATCCGCACCTGCGACTGATCGATACTCCAGTTCCAGCGCTCAAGTGCAAACTTGGCAAATCCAGCAGAGAGTTCAGGAGCCGAACCTAAGTATCCCAAATCTGAAGCTGTAACCATCTCTTGCAGAACGCTTCGAATTGAATCGGCGATCGGGAAATCCATTTCCGCCACGGGTAACGGAAGAACATCAGAATCAAATCCTCTCCATTTTTCTGAACGGTGAGTCTTTAATTCTGCTAAATCTGGGGTTATTACTTCGTGGTCAGCCATGAGCGTGAGGGTACCGTGAATTTCTAGTTTCCTGAGCCCACTACAAAAGTTGCTCGGCCGGAGTCAGGCGCCTCGTCGTATTTCGCACAACTAAAGTTGTGGGTAAAACAAGCGAGGGAGGCACAACGCTGGGTTTGCGCAAACGTTCCATAATCGACCTAGCGGCCATTTCACCCATTAAAGTCACGGGCTGTTCAATCGTAGTAAGTTCGGAAAATTCAGACATCTCATGACCATCAAAGCCGACGATAGAGATATCGTCGGGGCTCTTCAATCCATGTTGACGCATTGCCTGTAATGCACCCATCGCCATCTCGTCAGATTCACAAAAGATTGCAGTTGGTCGATTCGGACGAGCCAATAACTCATCCATGGCGCGAACGGCCGTGTGCATCGTGAAGTCACCATGGACTTCACGGGAAGGAAGCCACTCAAGAGAATTCTCGGCAAGTACCTGCATAAAACCTCGGCGCCTATCTTGCGGAACGCTGAAGTTAAATGGATCGTCGGGACGACCAGACATGAGGCCAATTTTTTTATGTCCTTGATTAACAAGATGCTGTGTCGCAGTACGCGCCGCTGCAACATCATCGATTTTTACGCTTGCACACTCTGCGTGCTCCATACCGACTAGCGCAATCGGTATTCCGAGTCCAAGGATAGAATCAAACTCTTCTTCAGTTGGTGGAAGTGAGATGACAATCAGGGCATCAACGCGACCTTTCAATAATTGATGTTGAAATAATCGCTCGCGACCCTTCATGGCACTGAAGTTATACAAAAGTAAATCCAGCCCAGCTTCGCGCAGGGCTTGTTCAGCGCCATTAATTACTTGCGAAAAATACCAGCGTGAAATATACGGTGCGACAATGCCCACGCTATTTGTCTTACGGTTAGAGCTTTGGGTACCCGATGACGTTAATGGGTAATGTAGCTTTGTAGCAGCGGCGATAATTTTTTCCCTTGTTGCCGAGTTAACATGCTGTAGGCCGCGAAGTGCGCGCGAGACGGTTGCAGGTGAAACACCAGCCTCTTCTGCAACCTCCTTTATTCCAGCCACATGCTCCCCTTCTATGCAAACTCCTTTACTGCAAAAAACTGCAAATCTTCTGCAAGGAGTGCAAAAGTAGGCCATTACGGTAGCAATGTCACTCTCGAGCCAGGTTCGCAGGGTAGATTGGCGCATATGAGTAATCAAATTGAGACCCAGATCGATGTAACTCTTACCGAACGCGACCGAATGTCGGCTTTTTTCCGAATTATTCTCACCATCCCCATGGCGATTTTTGTCGGATCCTTCACCACCACTGACGTTAACAATTCAGGTGCGGGCTACTTTGCCGTCGGATTCTTGGTTCTGCCTGTTGTGCTGGCTATTGTATTTCGTCAAATTTACCCAACATACCTACTGACCTTTAATCGATCCTTGCTTTCACTCCAAACACGCCTTAATGCCTACTTCCTACTTCTCACCGATGAGTATCCATCAATAGAAGAGAATGAAATAGTTAGCGTGATTTTTCCAGAAGTTGATGCAAAAACGCTCAATCGGGGATTACCACTATTCAAATGGTTATTAGCAATTCCGCTCTACATTGTTGGAATTGTTTATGCAATCTACGCAATATTTTTAACTTTAATTGCCTGGATTAGTATTCTCTTTTCTGGTACTTATCCGGAATCTTGCGCCGAAGGTGTTGTGGGCACATTGGCATATTGGAATCGCGTTATTGGCTATGCATTTTTAATGGTCACAGATGAGTATCCATCCTTTTCGCTTTAACTTGTGTCTCTTCACTCGGCCCAAAAAATGCGGCGTATAGTCACGGAAATCAGTGAATTAGACAAGAGCTTTGCCCCCCTCATTGACCGTAGACCTCTGTGTACTATTGGCAGGATTAAATCCAGCGAAACCAATTTTGAATCTCTAGTGAGTTCGGTAATATCCCAACAACTTGCAACAAAGGCGGCTGCAACAATTCACGGCCGCTTAGTTGTTTTATGTAAAGGAAAAATTACGCCACGCGTTTTAATTAATCGTAATGATGTGGCTTTACGTAAAATCGGTGTATCTGGAGCCAAAGCTCGGACAATTAGAGGTTTGGCCGAAGCAGTATTAGATAAAAGTATTCCCATTGAACGCATCGATGAAACCCATGATGACCAGGAGATTTACGAAGCCCTAACATCGTTATGGGGGATAGGAAGATGGACGGTTGAAATGTTTATGATGTTTCAATTAGGCCGTCTTAATATTTGGCCTACTGGAGATTTAGCTGTTCGCCGTGGCTGGGATTTAGTCCATAAAAACAGAGCGGATACCACCGCAAAATCGCTAGATTTTGAAGGGGAAAAGCTACACCCGCATCGGAGCGTTGTTGCATGGTATTGCTATCAAGCCGTTCATGAATCACGTGGTTTAGCTTATTAGTTATCCTCAAGAACTAATGAAACTGAATTGATACACCAGCGCTCATCAGTCGGAACGTCATATCCTTCTCCTTTAAAAACATGCCCTAAATGCGATCCACAAGAGGCACACCGAACTTCTGTGCGAGTACGCGGAAATAATGATCGATCCTCAATTAACTCAACGGCATCGTCGGAGCTGGGCGCATAAAAAGATGGCCAACCACAGCCAGAGTGAAATTTCGTCTGACTTTTAAAAAGGACTGCGTTACACGCCTTGCACTTATAAACCCCAACTTTGTCGGTATCAGTGTATTCACCTGTAAATGGTCTTTCAGTTGCAGCATTTCTCAACACATCGTATGAGAGCGAATCTAATGTGGCTGCTAGTTCAACTTCATCTAGCTTAACTGGGTAATTGTTTTCTTTCATAACTTTGCTTTCTCAAATGGATATGCCACACCAGTGCTTGAGTGACAATCATATCCATTGGGATTCTTAGCTAAATATTTCTGGTGATACTCTTCGGCGAGATAATAATTCACACCTTCTGCGCTAATTATCTCAGTTGATATCTCACTGAGACCTTGCGAAGTTAGTGCGCCTTGATAGACATTTCGTGATTCAACCGCAGTAACATATTGCTCCGGCGAAGTTGTATAGATTGAACTTCGATACTGAGTACCGATATCTCCACCTTGTCGGTTTAGTGAAGTCGGATCATGCATCGTCCAGAACTCTTCAAGGAGGCGCTGATATGAAACTTTAGTTTCATCAAAAGTGATTTCTACCATTTCGGCATGTCCACTGATGCCGGTACATACTTGCTCATATGTTGGATTAATACGTATTCCACCCATGTAACCAACACTCGTTTGAATCACGCCTTGCATCTGCCAGAAACGGCGCTCGGCCCCCCAAAAACAACCAGTGGCGAAATAGGCAATTGAACTCATAGGCTGTATCTTTCCAGTTTCACTACGTACATGCATCCGCAGTTGGCTTTTCGATACTCATCCTCCTGAGCTCCTCGTGGCTCTGCAGGCTCGGCACCCGTCCTATGCAGAAGCGGGTTCGATCCCTGTCAGGGGCGCGCGCGATACATATCACTTCAAATATAGGAAATTTTTTTCATAATTACCTTGTTAATAGAGCAAGAAGGCGAGAGAATTAATCTCTTGCGCTGGCACATACGCGCAGTACCTAGATTATTGACAATAATCTGCCTCCACGGAGACGGATGAATTCTTGGAGGGGGCACGCAGATGGATTGGCGACACCGATCGGCCTGCCGCGACGAGGATCCAGAGCTTTTCTTCCCTGTTGGAAATACTGGACCTGCAATCTCTCAAATTGAAGAGGCTAAAAAGGTCTGTGCCCGATGTGTCGTAAAAGATCCATGCCTGGCATGGGCGCTGGAAAGCGGCCAAGATGCCGGAGTCTGGGGCGGCTTGTCTGAAGATGAGCGCCGTGCCCTAAAACGCCGCGCCGCTAGAAACCGCGCACGCATTCAAGAGCAGTCGAACTCCTTCTAATATTTAGGAACGAATTATTAGAGTGGAAAGCGCAACGAGGCTACGGTTCCAGTTTGTGTGGAAGTTAACGTCAAAACTCCATTTAGCTCATTTTCTGTAAGCGTTCGAACAATTTGAAGTCCTAAGTTTGATGAAGTTGCTAAGTCAAACCCATCAGGCAGGCCCACCCCATTGTCAACAATGGTTACAACACATTCATTACTATAACGTTGAAGACTAATAGTCAATGTTGATCCCCGTTCTGCTAAACCATGTTCAAGGGCATTGTGCATTAATTCAGTAACAACCAAAGATAACGGCGTCGCAAGTCGAGATTCTAGCGAGCCAAGCTCGCCCTTTCGTTCGATGGTCAACTCCCCCATTCGAGGGCTGAGTTCCAAAGCGTGGGAGATAAGGCTTGTTAAAACTTCGTCAAAGGCAACAGCATTATCACTGCTACTAGAAAGAGTTTCATGAACTAAAGCAATCGATGCGATTCTTCGAACTGCCTCATAGAGCGCGGCGGAAGCACCTGGATCCTCAATACGTCTGGCTTGCAAACGCAAAAGTGCAGATACCGTTTGCAGATTATTCTTTACTCGATGATGAATCTCACGGATTATCGTGTCTTTGGTAACCAGTTCTCGGTCACGACGGCGAAGTTCGGTAACATTTTGAAGTAAGACTATCGCACCAATTCGATCGCTACCCTGAAGTATTGGAAGTACCAACAAATCAATGGTTGTCCCTTGACTATCAATCTCGACCCGACATAAAACTCTCCCATTTAAACGTGAACTAATCGCCTCTTCATGTGCATCTGGTGAGTTTTTAACTACAGCTTCGGCTATATCCCCTAATGTGTGATTCTCAATCTCACTTTTCCATCCCATGCGACTAAAAGCTGACCGAGCATTAGGGCTAGCAAAGGAGATTACGCCATTTACGTCGAGGCGAATTAACCCATCTCCCACACGCGGAACTGGCTCAAAAAGTGAGCCGGCATTTTTGTAAGGAAAAGTACCTTCTGAAACCATGCGATACATACAGTTCGCAATTTCACGATAATTAAGTTCCAGTGCCCCTGGAGATCTCATTAATTCCGAGTTTCGGTGGCGCGAAATAACCGCAATCACTTGGTTATCAAATAATACGGGAATAACCTCTTCTTTGATCATTAAATCACCGAACTTTTCAGGCTCTGAGTTTCTTATAATTTCTCCACTTGAAAGCGCCTCATCAATTCGACTTCTGCTTCCCCACATAACTTCATCGCCAATGACATCACCCGCAAAAACTGTTGCAGCAGTGGTTGGACGAATATGTGCAACTGCGACATGACCCGTTGGCCACAGTTTCACATCTTTTCTAATAGGTACCCAAAGAATTAAATCTGCAAAAGATAAATCTGAGAGCAACTGCCAATCTGCAACTAGTTCTCGTAGGCGGTGAGCTTGATCGATAGTGATGGAACTACGACCATGAATGAGTGTTTCAAATTCGGGCATTGCTATTTCCACTTATCAATCTCAACTGAAATTTCTTGAGTTGCAAACCAAACTAATTCATCATCACCATCGTGTGACAAGAGAGCACATTGTACTTGGTCCCATTTAATCGCCAGATTTAGTGCTATTGAATCCTCGCCACTTAGCCCACATTGTTCATCATCTAATTCAATGGCCATGACTAAGCCTGGAGAAGACTGTGAGGCCCGAAGTTCAAGTGCGGCTTGACCAGCAAGTAATGAGAGTAGATATTCGATCTCTTCCTCATCGCAATCTGCATTGGCGTCAATAAAACTTTGGGTAGGCGCAAATGCAACATCTGCTTTGAAACTTTCGGTGAATAGGAAATCCAATAGGTTGCTATGAGTAATCGGAAGATATGCGCGCATACTCCAATGGTATTGGAAGTCAGCGCTCTAATTCGTTAGCTATTTTTGCTATCGATTTGCGCAATGCAGAGCGCTCATTGACTTCAATAAGTGTAGATTTTTGTTGTTCGGCGCAATTAACGGCTCGACTATCTCGCGGAATGACTCGAACACGCAAGGGTTTAAGCCCAGTCGTTGAGGCAAGAAACTTTGCTTCTTCTTCGGCGCCTTTTCGACCCTGATTGCGCATGTTTAGAGTAAAGCTCAAAGCACTACGAATTGCAGTCTTTTCGATAAGAGCGCTCACTTGTTCTAAGCGATGTAGCCCTAAAAGATCCGGTCTCGCAACAATCATAAGTTCATCGGCTTGGTCACAGCTCCAAGTCGTCAAGGTGGATGTCCAGCGGCGATCCGTAAGGCGGTTGGATAAGCCAGAAATAGATCCTAAGTCAATGACAATTCGATCAAATGAGTGTGTCGCTTGTTCCATAAACTCATCGACTTCTGAGGCTTGATCCTGAGAAATTTCGGTAACAGAAAGTGAAGGCGCAATTACTCGCCACATTGATTCGCTGTTTACATTTCTGATGGAAAGTAGAGCGGCAATCGACGGAGCACGAAAATTTGCATCTATGAGTAGGGTTTGTTTTTCTAAGATGCTCATCTCCATGGCGATATTTATCGCCAGAGTCGTACAGCCTGTGTTGCTGCCTGCCGATCCAATCGCAAGCACATGTGCGCTTCGAGCTTGTCGCTGACTTTGTGTACTCTGTCGCAGCATAGGGGCGCGCACGTAGCCTCGTACTAAACTCACCAGGTCAGTGGCGCTTGTTGGTAGGCAATGTAACTCCCCTAAATTGCAGTCTTTATCAGACCCATTTGAAAAGCCAACAATCTGTTTGACCAAAGCGGTGAGTATATCTAGTTTCTCGCGTGTTATTCCGGGAAGGTCAGGTGCAAAAATTAGAAGCGCACCATGAGCGTTTTGTGAGTTTGCAAGCAGGTAGCTCTCTAGAGACTCTATATCTATCGCACGAAAAATGACGCTCCATCCTTGAGCAAATAGTGTCCCGGCGATGAAACTCTCAGTTTGCGCATCAGAAATAGCGGTAATAACCGTTGGGAGTTCTAAGTCAGACATGAGAACGAACTACGACTAAACGACCGTGTGTGGTGGCCTTAAGAAGCCTGAGAACTTGGGTCTCTTCAACAGCTACTGTAAGTGCTGCATCAGATCCAAAGTTTTTACTTTTTTGATCATAACTCAAGAGCACTACCCCACCTAAAATCATAAGTGGCTCAATAGGTAGTTCGCCATTTTG
>JAYTTL010000150.1:0-6540 GCA_043745325.1 Actinomycetes bacterium | reverse complement strand
AGGCCTCGATTGCCGATCTCGAAACGTCCAACAACCAAGTGGACAATTCTAAAAAAGAAGAATTTGAAAAACAGATTATCGAGCTAAACGAGACTAAGACTAAAATCGTTAATGACAAAGAAATCTTTCTTATTGCGGGTCAGCTTCTAAAGGACGGCGGGATCAAGACCCTGGTCATCAAACAGTACATTCCGATCATGAACAAAATCATCAACCAGTATCTGAGTGTCATGAACATGTTTGTGGAGTTCACTCTGGACGAAAACTTCAACGAGACGATCAAGTCTAGATTTCGCGACGAATTCAGCTATCAAAGTTTTTCGGAAGGCGAAAAGGCCCGTATCAATCTGGCCATCCTATTCGCATGGCGGGAGATCGTCAAACTACGCAACACAGCCGATACTAATCTTCTAATCTTCGATGAAATTTTTGACGGTTCTTTAGACATAGAAGGTAGCGAGGAGTTCATGAAAATCATCAATTCTTTGACGGCGGGGACGAACGTGTTTGTCATCTCTCATAAAAGCGACGCGTATCTCGACAAGTTTGAGCATGTTTTAAAATTCGAGAAGTCCAAAAATTTTAGCAAAATGTCGATTGTATAAATAAGCCGCGTGACACACAGAGAGAACAACATGAACCTAGTTAGATACGACACCCCCGTCTTAAGTCAAAAGCTGCCGGATTTTGACTTCGTCAATCCCCCCATCGATCCGATAGAATTCGCTAAGACTTTGGCTGATGTTATGGTCGTTAAAGGGGGGGTCGGGCTCGCGGCCAACCAGCTCGGGCTACCGTATCGCGTGTTCGCCGTGGCATCCAATCCAGTCCTCGTTTGTTATAATCCAAAAATCGTAGACTATACCAAAGAAGACATTGTCGATCTCGAAGAGGGATGTCTGACATTTCCTGGCTTGGTGATGAAAATCAAGCGGCCCAAGTCGATTAAGATCAGATACACAGAACCTAACGGCGCGGTCCAGACCAAGGTCTATACCGGCCTGACTGCACGCATTATGCAACACGAGATTGAACACCTCGAAGGCCTGCGGTTCTTCGACGGACTCGGCTGGTACGAAAAGGAAAAAGTGAAACGATGGATGAAAAAGAACAAGAGGGCAGCATGAAACCTTTGCCATACGTTTGGCCTGATACTGTGCCATCTCCCGTCTATAGTTTCAACGAAGACAAATTGCTTGCCGAAATCAAGCTCTATATCGATAAGACGTATTCGGGGCATTACGTCGGCAATTATCAGGCGATGGATGTCATTCATGATTCGGGTCATGGTATGGGCTTCGCTCTAGGCAACGTCATCAAGTACGCCAAACGCTACGGCAAAAAGGACGGGTATAATCGCGCCGATCTATTGAAACTAATCCATTACGGAATTCTGGCCTTGAACTGCCATGACGATAACAATGAGAAGGGAAGCAATGAGCAACGTTAAACTACCGCCGCCGTCTGATGAAGCAGTTTCGAGCGAAGAAGTAAAAAAAGAAGTACGGTTGATCGATGACTTAGGAATTCAGGCAAATATTCCTACCGATGTTCTCCAGACCAGATCGTTGTTTGTTGCAACACCTATGTATTCTGGGATGTGCACTGGTTTGTACACCCGAAGCCTGATGCATCTAGTGGAACTCTGCAAAGAGCTAGGGGTCGTTCTTTATCTACATTTCCTGTCCAACGAATCTCTCATTCAGCGTGCCCGCAACTATTGTTGTGATGAATTTCTTCGGGCGCGCCATGGCCCAATGCCTGCCGAAGGCGAAGAAGACACTCGGCAATATTTTACTCATATGATGTTTATTGATGCCGATATCGGCTTCGATGCCCGAGACATTATACTTATGTTGGCGATGTCTGATCCTGGTAACGACAAGGATGTGATCTGTGGACCTTATCCAAAAAAGAGCGTTCCATACGACACACTCGTTACTACTGAAGATGGTCTCAAGAAGATTGGTTGGATTGTCAATAACAAGTATGACGGCAAGGTTCTTACTATCAACGAATCGACCGGCAAATCCGAGTGGAACAAAATTGTCGAATATCATCATAACCCAAATAACAACAAATGGATAAAACTTGAGCTGTCGAATAATATTAAACGCGGCCCCAAGGTTATTACGACCAATGATCATGAAATGTCAGTTGTTTATGATCCGTTAGCTCCAATGGTAAATTTCCTACGTGCTGATGAAATGGTTGGGCATTATACTATGACACACGGCAAGTCAGGAAAATTGTTCAATTCCGAATGTGTGTCAGCTCTTATCGGTACTCTTTTAGGCGACTCGTGCATTTCAAAAAAAGCAAATCGTTTGTCGTGTGGTCATGGCGAAAAGCAAAAAGACTACATCGATATGAAACGACAGTTGTTTGGGGGGGCTATTAAAAAATATAAGAACAATGGATACGGTAAAAATAATGAATCGTCTGTGTATCTCCTAACATCGGCTGTTAACGGTCAGACGAAGTATCTTCGAGAAATCATGTACATTGAAAATAAAAAGACGGTAAAAAATGTTCTTAGGTACATGAATGAAATTAGTATGGCATTTTGGTATATGGACGATGGTTGTCTCAAGAAATCAGGAAACACATCACACTATTGTGAATTCAACACCCAAGGATTTGAGGATGACGATCAATATCTGCTCCAACAATTCCTCAATGACAAATATGGTTTTGATGTTCAAATTGATGAAATGCGGGCTGCTGCCAAATCCAGAACCGATGTGATCTTTAAACGCCTAAGACTCAAAAACGAAGATTCGGCTAAATTTTTCGAGATGATTGCTAAATATATTCCTCCTCATATGGAATATAAGCTTCCCGCGAAATATCAGGGGGGTGTTAAACATGTATATGATTCGACGCCTCTTGAGTATAAATTACATAAGGTATCATCATTTGAAACTATCAAACTAGATAGTGATCAGTACGACATTGGCATCGAAAACAATCATAATTTCATGATTGGATCAATGATGAATTGTGTGCGAAACTGTATCTCGTGGGAAAAAATTAAAATGGGGGTTGATAAAGGCTATGCCGATAAAGACCCCAACGTCCTCGAACGCTTTGTTGGTGACTATGTGTTTAATCCCAAACAAGCTGGTCCGATGTCGTTTGTTCAGCCCGTCGAAATTCTCGAAGGCGGCACGGGGTTCATGTTGATCCAGCGCCAAGCGTTCGATAAGTTTAGGGCGATGTTTCCGGCCCAGGCTTATAAGCCCGACCATGTTCGCACCAAGAATTTTGATGGAACGCGAGAAATCTTTGCATATTTCGATTGTATTATTGATCGGGGTTATACCGCCAATCAGGTTGATGAAATTATTTCAAAACTGGCAAACGATGAATCTACCCCCGAACTTGTCGCCAAAGCAAAAGAATTTTTAGAAATTGGAAAAACTGCGTCTAAGCGATATCTGAGCGAAGACTACATGTTTTGTCAATTCATGCAAAAAGCGGGCGGCAAAATTTGGCTGCTGCCATGGGTAAAACTACAACACGCCGGAAGCTATATTTTTGGAGGTTCTTTGCCTGACCTAGCTCAGCTTGGGGTGTCCGCAACTGCCGATCCAACTCAACTAGGAGGAAAGAAATGACAAAGTGGTTTAATGTTATCCGAAGGTTTTTCTGGGTTCCAAACGAAATTCCCCCAAAACCTGTTGTTGTAAAAGCTAAGACAGCCCGACGCAAAATTACAAAACCCGTCGATGAGGAAAACGGCGAATTCGATGAAAAAACGGCTACCAAAATGATCAAAGAAGCCGTAAATGTCAAAGCCAATAACGAGCGTCGCAAAACCAAATTAAAATGATTTGAAAACAGGAAACCCCATGGAATTTGATACTGCCACTCTAGAAATTTTGAGTAATTTTTCGACGATCAATCCGTCTCTGAGATTTACAAAAGGCACGATCCTAAGGACGGTGAGTCCCCAGGGCACGATCCTGGCCAAGGCCAGTATTCCCGATACTATCGATGATACGTTCGTTATTGGTGATCTCAAGCGGTTTATGAGCGCCTTGTCGTTGTTTGAGACGCCTGAAATTGAAATTAAAGAAAATTACTGTGTGTTGGTGGGGGGAAACAATCGTCTTGAATACGTGTTCACCTCCCCTCAACTCATCAAGAAATTTCCGCCCGAAAACGATTTAAAACTGAAAAATATATATGTTGCCTTTACAATGACAAACGTGATGCTACAGTCGATCAAAAAGGCCATGGCCATCCTGTCTATTCAGGAGATGGCGATCATCGGGCGAGACGGCCATATGAAAATCTCGGCATTCGATAACACCGGCATGACTAAAGACAATTATGCAATCAATGTCGCGGAAACCGACAAAGAATTTCAGGTTGTTATTCGCGGCGAAGATTTAAAACTGTTGCCGCTAGATTATGAAGTTGAGATTTCCTCGGACGGCCTGATGTCTCTCAGAAACCCAAAAATTCAGTATTGGATCGCATCAGTCGAAGAAAACACAAAGTTTGACGTATAAAATATGAAAGATACACATCATGAACCATTTGAATGAGTTTATCTGGACCGAGCGATATCGTCCACGTACCGTGCAAGATACCATTCTTCCTCAAGCTCAGAAGAAGATATTCCAGCAATTTGTTGACCAAAAGAACATCCCAAACCTGTTGTTGGTGGGTGGCCCTGGGACTGGCAAGACGACCGTTGCCAAGGCGATGCTTGATGAGTTGGGGTGTGAATATGTTGTGATCAACGGCTCGCTCAGCGGCAATATTGACACCCTCCGCAACGACATTCGGAATTTTGCCTCGACGGTCTCGATGCTCAACACGGGGCGAAAATATGTCATCCTTGACGAAGCCGATGGTCTAAATCCCCAGAGTTTCCAGCCTGCCCTCCGAAACTTCATGGAAGAATATTCCAAGAACTGTGGTTTTATTCTCACGTGTAATTATAGAGCGCGCATTCTTAAAGAACTCCAGTCCCGTTGTTCGGTTGTTGAATTTAAAATAACCGGAAAAGAAAGGGGGGTCATTGCTACCCAGGTTCTTAAGCGCTTGATGACGATCCTGACCCTGGAAAAAATACCATACGACAAGAATGCCTTGACAGCGGTCGTGGCTAAGTATTTTCCGGATACTCGACGCATCCTCAACGAGCTACAATCCTATTCAGCCTCGGGTAATATCGACACCGGCATTCTGTCCAATTTTACAGAAGACAGCGTCCAAAAACTTTTCGATTTGATGAAGACCAAGGATTTTTCTAATATTAGAAAATGGGTGGGGGATCACGCTGATATCGAGCCGACCGAGCTGTTGGACACCATCTATACTAAGGCCACAGAGCTAGTCGAACCCAAATCGATTCCTATCTTAGTTTTGATTTTAGCTAAATATTCTTACCAGAGTGCGTTTGTTGCACATCAGGAAATCAACACGGCAGCTTGTGTGGCAGAAATAATGATGGAGTGTACATTCAAAAAATGATTTGGAGATTTTTGTTATGGCTGAAATCTTTAGTAGTTACCGATTCGGCCATCAATTGTTTATTGTGCGGGGAAAAGGCTCCGTATAAGGATTCTGGTGTTATCAGGGTCAAATACGATAGCGACAATCAATCATTTTTTGAAATGATCATTTGTGGCAAGTGCTCCAATGACCTCGAAAAAAGTAAAATGGTAAAGAAAAATGGCACCGTTTGATATTGTAAAGATCATTTCACAATCCAAGACGCCGATTGAGAAGGACGATGAATTTGAAGCCGCGTATATTCCTTACATTATAAATAAGGCGCTGTCATTATACGCTGACACTATATTTTTTGCCAATGAAATGAACATCCATCCACATTTGTCGAAAAACAAGCAGTTTGATTATTTGTGTCATTGTGTGCGGTCTCGCAAGAGATATACAGAATGGCCAAAGAAATTACAGAAAAACGAGGATTTAGAATTAATTAAGCGATATTACGGTTATAATATTGACAAAGCCAAGGTCGCTTTATCGCTTCTAGATGAAAAGCAAATAAAAATAATAAAAGAAGCTTTCATGGAAGGTGGCCTAAGAAAATGAATGATTTGATTGCGACGTTTGTTGAAATTAAACTAAAAGAAGAAAAAGACTTTTTAAAGATCAAAGAAACGTTGACGCGCATTGGCATCGCCAGCCGAACAACGAAAACCCTTTGGCAATCGTGCTTACTATTACACAAACAAGGCAAATACTACATTTTGCACTTCAAGGAGCTTTTCGCTCTTGACGGCAAAGAAACTGATTTTTCCGAAGACGACAAGGGCAGGCGAAACACTATTGCACTCCTGTTGCGGGACTGGGGTCTGTTGGAACTAGTGACCCCCGAAGACAAAATCCAGCCTCGGGCTTCCATGAACCATATTAAGGTGATACCGTTTCGGGAGAAGGGCGAATGGACCCTCCAGAGTAAGTATAACATCGGGGTCAAGAAGAAGTAAGTAAAAATTATTTTAAAAAATAATTGACAAAAAAGTCCGGTTGGGGTAGTGTGTTTTTACATTATCA
>JAYTTL010000149.1:0-1799 GCA_043745325.1 Actinomycetes bacterium | reverse complement strand
CACTTCTTCGAAGGGCCGGTTTTCTAGAGGGGAACCCTCGTCAGTAAGACATTCTGCCATGACATATGAATCAGACAGCCGATGAAGTAATATTTTTGCCTGGGCCGTTGTCAGTAGAATTTTCATCCATCCCCCTTTTTTTATATTCTGTAAGCTGTGCCGTCATTGATCATCCAAACGGCACGCCTTAATCTTGCACAAAGATCATCAAAATCATGAGCGACCGCCGTACATTTGCCAAAGTGATACTGATTAATTGGGGCACGCATAGCTACCCCAAACGCTTCGGAATAACGTGCTAGACATTTAATATGACACCCATCTAATAATCGTGATTGAGTGTGCCATGCTAACAAAAATAACCCCTCACGATTCTGCTTGTTATCCCCATCAAATTTAATAGTAACCGACAGTCCTTTGGGACACCAAAAATCTAATGCGCGACACCGGCCAGTTGGTTCTCTAGATTCAACAACACCACCAACCACACCAGTAAGGATGTCTCTAACTATATCAACCATAGCTTTGCGATCTGCAACACGAGTCACACTAACATTGATTGACATGACTTCCTCTCTTAAAATGGCACATTAAAAAGGGCGCGTACCTCGTTCCAACGAACTTGAGCCGCTATAAGAGCTTTTCGTGCGTTGTCAATTTGTTCCTTGTTGCGACGTTGACATTCCGCATCACAAGCCGACAAACTATGACAATGGGGACCATCAAACAGACCGATCAAAAGAATGGACTGGCCCTTGGCCTCTGTTTTTACAAATGACGGACGATAGCCGTTCGTGACAGCTTGGACGTGCCACACTCTCAACTCTTCGTTCATTTTTTATACTCCCACAACTTTTTTGAGTTCTTTGAGACGCCGTGTTCTTTGAATGAGACTCGGCGGATAGTGAAGATCATCGCGATATTGTGCTAGCAAGGTCTGGCATTCGTAGAACGCCTTAGAGACGAGGAGGTATGTGGGGGTAGCCCCCTGGTTGAGAACCGCCTCAAGGTCATTAAACGCACTCATCTTTTTTCTCCCAAAATCACGTCCAATAAATGTTGCATAAATGTTTAGTTTGGACCGAAGTGTATTTCGTGCATTGATGATCTTTTGTTTGACACTATCGAGCATGATTGGCCCTCCATGCCCCCAAATCAATGGGGTTAAAGGTGATTGGTTCGTGAGGTCGAGCGGCGTTGTAATATTCTAGGGCATCAGAAATAGCGAGACACCGTTCACTTTCGGGTAAGTCGCTAATAGCAAACAGGACGTTGTGAAGGTGTGTCAAAGTGGCCTCACACTCCGCGCGGCCTTTCGCAATGCCCCAGACCAAAACTTCGGACTTGATGTGTTCAAGTTGTTCGGTCGTCATGATATGAATATTTTCGGAGATCATGTTCAATCCATCTTGTCTGTATGGTGCGGCACTACCCGCCCACGCCGGTACTTCATGAAATACAGAACGAGCTTCGTCTTCGTGTCGCCACGGCTTTTGTAGAGCCAATCTGGAGCGCGTTTGAAAATGCGTCTCTTTTGCCAAGGACGTGACCGCATGGGATATCCCCTAAAACTGCTTGCCGTGCTGTAGTCTTTGCTAGCATAGTGGTATTTTTTAGCCCACCATTTTTGAAACCAACGCCGTGACTTCGGCTCCAATTATTTTCGCCAGCCTGTAGTACGGGATCACGTTGTGGTAGCCGTTTACGTCTTTCGAGACATCAATCCACCAGCTAGCTTCGGTCTTACCGTCTAGGACAGACTGTATTGCAGTCTCGTAAATGGTGCCCGCTATTTTCGG
>JAYTTL010000148.1:0-6550 GCA_043745325.1 Actinomycetes bacterium | reverse complement strand
CGTCCTTGCGAAGTGCTTGTACTTCAGCGCGACGGTACTGGCTCTGCGCAAAAGACTTATTAGTCGTAGAACGAGCCGAATCAACAAGGGCATCAAATGTGGCGCTGGAATAGCGCTCTAAATTGTCACCATCGATTGACTTTGTATGAAGAAGTGGGAACAGGAAGTTGTCAGCGATTGGGTAATCGGCAAACCAACCTGCACGAATCATCTGACCCTTACCTGATCGCATCTTCGAGAAATAAGTTCCATCGGCTGGATATGGATCCAATTTGGCAGGAATTCCTACATCTTTTAAGTTAGCGATGATAATGGATGCGACTTTGTCCCAACCGGCACCGTCATTGTATGAAAGACGGATAGGGTCTGGAGTTTTGTTTCCAAGTGCTAACCACTTCTTGTAATCGGATATTGCACCATTTAGGTCACGTGAAGAGGTAAGACCTTGTCCAGGCTTATAGCCAGGAAGTCCTGGTGGAAGTAGACCTGAAGCTGGCTTACGAATGCCTTGGTAAATAACCGTGGAGATCTGGTTGCGGTCAATAGCCTTTGATATCGCAGAACGAAGATACTTGTTCTTTGTTCCACCGACTGTTGGATCTTCCCAGTTAAAGCCCCAGTAGTCAGTTCCAAGAGTTGTCTTCACACCCTTAGTTCCCCACTTAGTAAGGAGCTCTGTATAACGGCCTGCTGGAATTGGACCGTTGTCGCACTGGCCTGAAGCAAAGGCGTTATATGCAGCGTTTTGATCAGTTGAAATCTTAAATGTAACCCGTGAAAGTAATGGAGCTTTTCCGCCGTAGTTAGGGTTTGGAACGATAACAACTTCGCCACCTGCGCGCTTAGTGATCGCCTTTTCTAACATGAATGGACCATTTCCAACTAATTTTGTTCCATCTTCTTCAACTTTACTTGATGCAGATGCCATTGTTGTTGGAACTGGTGAAAATACCGAGTGGCCAACGATTGATGGCCAATCTGCAGTTGGATTAACCATTTTGACGGTAAGAGTCATTGCAGAATCATCTGCAACAACAGATGCTGAAGGCCATGCGCCTTTACCTGTGTTGTACTCTTCCATTCCAGCAATAAAGTAGGAGTGGTAGGCAACTTCAGAGGCCATCGAAGCGGCAAATGCGCGCTTCCAACCAGTGACAAATGATGAAGGAAGAACAGCTTCGCCGTTAGAGAATTTCAAATTCTTCTTCAAGGTGAAGGTCCATGTCTTAGCACCGTCTTTTGTAACCCACTTCGAGGCAACTTCACCGTACAGGTTTCCAGAGGCATCAGTGTCGGTAAGACCATCAAATAACATAGTTGCAAGATTTGCACCAACGAGTGTTGATGTTAGCGCTGGGTCAATAAAATCTGGCGTGCCGGCAGAAAATAGTTGACAATCAATATACGTCGGAGCCGTCGCGGCGTGTGCCGAAACAATTGTTCCGCCAACTGCAAGGCCAACTGCAGCCAGAACTGCAACACTTCGCTTTCCTAGAGATAGAGCCTTCATGTAAACCATCCTTTTTAATATCTGCGTTGACGAGGGTCAGCGCATGGAAATCAAGGTTGTCGGCAAATTGTGCCTACCAGTGCTCGATGTTGGAAAGATTCTAGAGGAAAGTGGGGTTTTCGCCAAGATTTTTTGGTTCTGCTTACGTTTTATAACGAAGATTTATCTTAAGTGGGCCTGTTCATTTAAAGTGCGAAGGGCACGCAGGCCATCACTTGGCCAGATGGAGATTGTCGTTATAGAGCAAGGTGAAACATCGATATGAAAGATTGAATCGGCGGGTGCAGCTACAACGATTTTAGCGGCAGACTTGATTGTTCCGTTATGACTGACAACGACCACGCGTTGCCCCGGATACATCTTGACGATTCGTTCGAGTGCATCATCAATTCGAACTGCTACTTCGTCATAAGACTCACCTTCAGGTGGGGCAAATCCAGTTGATGAGATCCATGATTGGTAATCATCTGGATATGTATCTTTGACTTCATCAATCGACATTCCATCCCAAATTCCAAATGAGCATTCAATCCACGCATCATCGTAATTCACGGCAAGGCCTGTAGCACGCGAAATTGCATCGGCAGTTTGTTTAGTTCGATTTAGTGGGGATGAAATTATTATTTCAGGGTTTAGATTTGCAACGGCCGCCGCAACAAGCTGGGCTTGTTGCAATCCCATTTCCGTTAACTCTGGATTGAGGGGTCCATCACCTGAAAACTTCTTTAAAGGTGTCAAAGGCGTCTCGCCATGACGGATGAGAAATATAGTCGTCGCAATTTCAGTTGATAATAAACGCTCCGTTAAATAATTCTTTTGAACCGATAATATTTCTCTGCCGCCAGATTCTTGATCAAGGGCTTTATTAGCAAGTCGGTCGGCATGAGAGTTTTCATCTCGCGGGATCCATGTATAAGAAACCAGATCAGGCGAATGAGCAGAACGGGCATCTCGGGCAAGGGAACGCATATCGGCATGCTTTATCTGCCAACGTCCTGACATCTGCTCAACAACTAATTTACTATCCATCTTCACATCAATTGTTGCTTGCGGATCAATCGCATTGATTGCAGTTAAGCCCGCAATAAGCCCGCGATATTCGGCGACATTATTGGTTGCAATTCCAATGACGTCATAAATTTCAGCGATGACCAATCCATTTTCGGTAATGACAGATCCATACCCTGCTGGACCTGGGTTACCACGAGAGCCACCATCGGCAGTTAGTAAAAATCGACGCGCCATCTACCTAAACTCCGCGCACCAAAATACATCGACACTCTTCGCAACGGATGACTTCGTCTGGGGCCAGCTTTGAAATCCGTTGAAGTTCGACGGCGTTAATTGATAAATGACAACCGTTACATGTTCCGGCGAGTAGAAGTGCCGCACCGGTTCCATTATTTGAGGCACGAATTTTTTCGTACAATGTAACGAACTCTGACGAAACCGCAAAAAGAGTTTCCGCACGCGCTTTGGCAATAGATCCGAGTTCAGAATTAAATGCGGCTAGGGCGTTTTCCTTGCGAATCTGCAAATCCGATATTTCGGCGGTAAATGCAGCTTCTTGCACAGTGAGCTCGGTAATACGCACATTGATATCATCTATATGCATCAATACTTCGAGTTCAATATCTTCAAGTTCAGCCCGACGAAGATTAAGGGTTCCAACTTCATGTTGGAGTTGCTCTAACTCTTTAGGTGAAGCCGATCCACCATTAAGTCGCGTCTCATCGCGCGTAATTCGCATGACAACCTGCTCAACATCGGCCTCGGCGCGAAGAAGTTCGCGCCGAACGTCACTAAGTTCAGTCTGTGCCGCGATCCGAAAATCACGCATGTTCTGAGACTTGGTTCCGACGCTTACAAGTAGCGCGTGCTCGGCCAGGGTGTGGGCTCTGTGGTTGAGTGCTGTAGCCCTTTGATCCAAGCCTGCGATCTCCAATATTTTTTGTTGATCACTTGGACTTGCATTCATGATCGACCCCTTCAAGATTTTTGTGGGCGCTGAGGGTTTCGAACCCCCGACATTCTCGGTGTAAACGAGACGCTCTACCACTGAGCTAAGCACCCGAGTACCCTTGACGAGTACTGACGAATCTTACTTCAGGAAAGTAAAAATAGTTAAATCGCCTTTAAAGCGCCGCAATCGCAGTTTTGTAATCCCCAATATCTCGTGCAACCCAGCCATTGTTAACTTGCCAGCGCAATATTCCTGCCTTATCAATCACAAAGCTACTGCGCGTAGCACATCCGCGTGTATCGTCAAAGGTTCCATAGGACTTTGCAACCTCTCCATGTGGCCAGAAATCACTTAGTATCGGAAACATATAACCCTCAACTTCAGCAAAAGCGCGTTGAGAGAAGATATGATCGCAAGAGATTGCCAGTAACTGCAGATTTTCATTCTGAAATGCCGAAAGGTCATCGCGTAGCGCGCATAGTTCTCCGGTGCATGCGCCAGAAAATGCGTATGGATAAAATAGAAGTACGACGGCTTTTTCGCCTTTGAAGGATGCGAGAGAGATTTTTTCACCATGTTGATTCATTAATTCAAAATCCGGTGCTGGCGAGCCGATTGATAATTGAAGATTATCGTGTGTCATGCCGTTAAATCTACCGTTTGAGGAGCTTGCGTGCCACTAGACGAGATGCGCTCCAATCTGGAGCAACCGAGAGCGTTGACGTTTGACTTAAACCAGCAATCGGTGCGGCATCTTGAATATCACTTGGCTCAACGTGGCCTTCGCGTCCGACTTTAGGTGTCAAGACCCAGACTGCTCCGCGCTCACTCAAGTACGTGAGCGAGTCCATTAATTCATCGACTAAATCTCCGTCACCATCGCGCCACCAGATCATGACGGCATCGACGACTTCTTGTGAATTATTAGTTAAGAAATCATTTCCAGTTATTGCACGAATCTGCTCTCGCAGGCCAACATCGCTGGATTCATCACAGCCAACCTCTAAAATTAGGTCACCCTTCTTCATCCCCATTCTGGCCGGCACTTGCTAAGTCCACCGAATCTGGCAGGGATAAGCAAGGGGTCTTGGGCTATTATTTTTCATTTCGACTTAACAGAGATTTCAAGGGAGGATAGGGCCTATGAGCGAAAATTTTGAAGCCCCTGATCAGATAATCGACCAGTTGGTGGATACCGATCCTGCGGAAACGGCCGAATGGCGAGCATCATTTGATGCCGCTTTGGAGCATGCAGGACCTGTGCGCGCTCGATATTTAATGCTCAGTCTTTTAAAGCGAGCACACGAGAAAAACATTGGGCTCTCATCACTTCGAACGACCGACTACATCAACACCATATCCCCTGAAAATGAACCGGCATTTCCGGGAGATGAAAATATCGAACGTCGGATTCGTGCTATCAACCGATGGAACGCGGCGATGTTGGTGCATCGTGCTCAACGTCCAGGAGTTGGAGTCGGTGGACATATCTCAACATATGCATCCTCGGCCACCCTTTACGAAGTCGGATTTAATCACTTTTTTCGAGGGCAAGATCATGCCGGTGGTGGAGATCAGATTTTTTTCCAAGGCCACGCAAGTCCCGGAATGTATGCCCGTGCTTTTCTTGAAGGACGTTTATCAGAGGCACAGTTAGATGGTTTTAGACAAGAGCTCTCACATCCAACTGGCAGTTTGTCCTCGTACCCGCACCCTCGTTTAATGCCAGATTTCTGGCAGTTCCCAACAGTATCGATGGGCATTGGGCCATTGAATGCAATTTATCAAGCCCGCTACAACCGTTATCTACATAACCGTGGAATCAAAGACACAAGCGAACAGCACGTTTGGGCATTCTTAGGCGATGGCGAAGTAGATGAAGTTGAGTCACTTGGTGCAATTGGTCTTGCCACTCGCGAAAAATTAGACAACTTAACCTTTGTCATTAACTGCAACTTACAACGCCTTGATGGCCCGGTGCGAGGAAATGGCAAGATTATTCAAGAGCTTGAATCAATTTTTGGTGGCGCAGGTTGGAATGTCATCAAAGTAGTTTGGAGTCGTGATTGGGATCCACTATTGGCCCAAGATCGCGAAGGTGCCCTTATTAAATTAATGAATGAGACTCTCGATGGTGATTATCAGACTTTTAAGGCCGAGTCTGGCGCATACATTCGTGAGAACTTCTTCGGACGTGATCCTCGAACCGCGGCAATGGTTGCTGACTGGAGCGATGAAAAGATTTGGAATCTTAAACGCGGCGGTCACGACTATAAGAAATTATTTGCTGCCTATACAGCCTCAGTGCAACATAACGGCCGTCCAACGGTTATTTTGGCTAAAACAATAAAGGGTTGGACATTGGGTTCTACATTTGAAGGTCGCAACTCGACTCACCAAATGAAGAAAATGAACCTCGAAGACATAATGCGCTTTCGCGATACGCTGCACTTAGAAATTCCCAATGAAAAGTTGGATAAATATCTACCCCCATACTTTAAACCTGCCGATGATTCAGAAGAAGCAAAGTACTTAGTCGAACGTCGCGTCGCCTTAGGAGGATCGATACCACGGAGGCGTTCAATTTCGCGCCCACTCACACAGCCAGCCGACTCAGTCTACGATTCGGCCAAAAGAGGCTCAGGACAACAGGAAATTGCGACAACAATGGCATTTGTTCGGATGCTTAAAGATCTGGTGAAAGACCCTGGACTTGGCTCGCGTATTGTTCCAATTATTCCCGATGAGGCGCGAACATTTGGAATGGATTCACTCTTTCCAACATTAAAGATTTATTCACCCGATGGTCAGCAGTACAAGGCCGTTGATCGCGAACTGATGCTCTCATATAAAGAATCAATAACGGGCGTAATTTTACATGAGGGTATAAACGAGGCGGGTTCGGTTGCCTCTTTCACTGCAGTTGGCTCTTCGTACTCCACACATGACGAACCGATGATTCCGATGTACATCTTTTATTCAATGTTTGGCTTCCAACGTACCGGCGATGCATTTTGGGCGGCGGCAGATCAATTAGTTCGTGGCTTTGTTATCGGTGCTACCGCTGGCCGAACGAC
>JAYTTL010000147.1:0-24824 GCA_043745325.1 Actinomycetes bacterium | reverse complement strand
GGCTATTGATTGTTGAGAATCTATTAATTGCCGTCAAGAACTCGTTACAAGACTGGTTGCCCGGAGCGCAACTTGCTGCCATTGCCTCTGGGGGCAAGCCACGAGGCATGACAACAGGAATTGAATACTCCCATGCCCTATTGGTGGGTGGAATATATGTCGCTGTTGGGGCAATAGTTGCATCATTTCTATTTGTGCGCCGTGATGTATCTAATTAAAGACACTCAAGGCTACTTTACATTTTTTTAAGAGGCTTCAATTATTCTTGGAGCCTTCCCCCGGAGGTTTTAAATTGAAAAAATCTAGAGCGATTTCTCTTGCTCTCTCTTTTGCATTGGCGCTCACGACTGCGCCTGCTATGGCCAAGACTCCGAAACCAACGTTGGCTCAAATTGAGGCAGCTAAGAAAATTGAGGCAGCTAAGAAAATAGTGGCCGAGGCCCAAGCGGCAAAGTTAGCTGAAGCAAATCAAAGCTTGCGCGCACTGACTGCGAAAGCAGTTGTTGCAAAGGCTCTATATGTAAAGGCACAAAGAGAGCTAACGATGGCTGAAATCGCGGCTCGTGAAGCAGCAAAGTATGCCGCCGAAACGGCAGCGGCTGTAAATGAGGCACATCGAGTAATTGGCAAACTTGCAGCAAGTGCATATATTTTAGGTGGGAGTATGAGTGACATTGAACCTTTACTTAATGCAAATGGCCCGCAGGATTTAATTGATCAACTTAGTACTTTAAGCACATTGGGATCTAAGAATACGGTTGCACTTGATAGATTTAAGGCGGCTGAAGTTATTGCAATGGCGGCAAAAAAAGCAGCTATTGAGACAAAAATTGCGCAACAAAAAGCCACTGACAAAGTTGCCGCAGCAAAGAAAGTTGCTGATGATGCAAAGGCTCAGCAAGAGCAGGAAGTAGCAAAGTTACAAGCAATTCAAGATCAGCTTATGAGAGAGTTATTAAGCGCACAAAAATTCAGAGTTACGCTTGAGCAACAGCGCCAACTTGCACTCTTAGAAGAGGCTCAAGCAAATCAAGCCGAACAAACTCAAGGTCAGTCCAAAATCTGGCCAGATATTGGTTTTAAAGGTCGCTCGACAATCAGAACTACTGAGACTCAACGTTTGAAAGCCGTTGAGTTTGCCAAGAAACAGGTCTTAGCGCGCAAACCATATGTATGGGGAACCCAGGGACCTAATACTTTTGATTGCTCTGGGCTTGTCTTTGCAGCGTATCGTTCCGCTGGTCTGAACTGGCCGACTTGGGATCGACTAAATTCTGCGCTGTATTCGGGCTATACCAAGCATGTTTCACTCAATGATCTTGTACCGGGTGATCTTTTGTTCTATTCATATAAAGGCACGATATCAACTATCCACCACATGTCGATTTATGCAGGAAATGGCATGATGTGGGAAGCAAATTCTAAGAATACAGGCCTGCTGTTTTCGAATATTTACAGTGTTAAAGGTCTTATGCCATTTGGTGGTCGGGTCTAGTCTGAGCGTATGAATTCGAGTTCGGTGGCAATTAGACGCGCAGTGCGTATACAGCTTAAAAGTTTTGAAGCCGGTGACCTTGTTCTCGTTGCCGTCTCTGGTGGCGCCGATTCATTGGCGCTTGCCTACGCCCTTTCACGCGAAGCTCCAAAATTTGCGATTGACCTTCACGCTGTAACTGTTGACCATCAACTCCAGTTAGCATCATCAAGTCAAGCTGTAAGTGTTGTTGAAGCGATGAAATTGTTAGGAATCGAAACTACGATTGAAAAAGTTACCGTTGAAGTCACTGAGGGTTTAGAGGCATCTGCGCGTAAGGCCCGATATGAGGCATTGAATGTAGTAACAAAAAAATTAAATGCCGTTGCAATATTCTTAGGACATACTCGTGATGATCAAGCCGAAACGGTCTTACTGGGTTTAGCGCGTGGTTCGGGAACACGCTCGCTTTCGGGCATGGCAAGTGTTAATGAGAAATATGTGCGTCCACTTCTTTCTATTACGCGGACACAGACGCAGGAGCTTTGCAAAGGAGCTGGGTTAAATGTTTGGCATGACCCGCACAATAAAGATCGAAGTTTTGCGCGCGTGCGCATCCGGCTTGATGCGATTCCAACACTTGAAAGCGCTATCGGCCCGGGAATTTCCGAGGCGCTAGCTCGTAGCGCCGAACTTTTGCGCCAAGACGCCGATGCTCTCGATGCTTGGGCAGAGCGAGAGATTACACAACTGAATCTGGCTGATTTGGAGTGCGAGCATCTTGTTTGTCTACCGCAAGCGATCCGAAGCAGGGTTATCCGTAGAGCAATTTACGCCGCTGGGGCTCCAACAGGCTCAATTTCAGCCGACCACGTAGTGGCAGTTGAGGCTTTAATCACATCGTGGAGGGGGCAGGGGGCAGCTCACCTACCAGGTGGTGTGAAGGTAGAGCGTTTTTCGGGCAGACTTTCGCTCTTACGTAACTGACCCAGAGGGAGCCTTCGTGGATTTAGTGCACATTGAAGATGAGATCGAACGCGTTGTAGTTACGCAAGAGGATTTGCAGGCAAAGATTAAAGAGCTTGCCGCACGCATCGATAAAGATTATGAAGGCAAGGATCTCATTTTAATCGGCGTATTAAAAGGCGCAATTATGGCAATGGCCGATCTTTCTCGTGCGCTACAACGCCACGTAGAAATGGATTGGATGGCCGTTTCATCGTATGGATCAGGGACCAAATCAAGTGGAGTTGTCCGAATTCTCAAGGATTTAGATCGAGATATCACGGGGCGTAATGTTCTCATCGTCGAAGACATTATCGATTCGGGTTTAACACTCTCATGGCTTAAAGCAAATCTTGAATCGCGCGGTGCGCAAAATGTTGAAATTCTTTCAATTCTTCGTAAACCAGATGCGGCCAAGGTGGCTGTTGATGTGAAATATGTAGGCTTCGAGATTTCACCGGATTTCGTGGTTGGATATGGACTCGATTTTGACGAAAAATATCGTAATCTTCCATTCATCGCCGTGCTTGCCAAGCACATGTATTCATAGACCCCAAGAAACGAGAAATCTCAAAGATGTCAGATATAAAAAAGCCCATAAAGAAATCGGCAAAGAAGAGTCCGCTCAAAAAAAGTTTTGCTGGAAATTCTGCGCCAAAAAAGCCAGCAACTCGCGCTAGTCGAATCTTTCGTGGACCTCTCTTTTGGATTCTTGTAGCTATATTTGCCGTCTCTATTTTTGGTCAAATCACATCTGCCGGAAAAAGATATACGCAGATTGAAACATCTCAGGCATTGGATGCGATTTCACAGTCAAAAGTTGAATCCGCTGAAGTCGTAGATAAAGATCAGAAGATTCGTCTAATCCTAAAACCAGGATCGACAATAAAGGGTTCAACTAAAGTCGAGGCTTCATATGTCGCACGGCAAGAACCGACGATTGTCGACGCGCTTACCTCGAACCCACCAGTAAAGGGTTGGAATGTTCGAGTGCCCTCCCAATCACTTCTTGTTTCATTTCTATTTTCAATCATTCCATTCCTTTTGATTGGCTTCCTTTTCTTCTGGATGATGAGTCAAGCCCAAGGCGGTAACAAGGTATTCCAGTTCGGTAAATCACGCGCAAAACTTCAGAATAACGATGTTCCTAAGACGACTTTTAAGGATGTCGCCGGAGCAGAAGAAGCAATTGCCGAACTTGAAGAGATTAAAGACTTCTTAGCCAATCCCGATAAATACGGAGTGTTAGGCGCGAAAATTCCAAAAGGTGTTCTGCTCTTTGGCCCTCCCGGAACTGGTAAAACTCTACTTGCCCGCGCAGTTGCCGGTGAAGCGGGGGTTCCGTTCTATTCAATCTCGGGGTCAGATTTTGTTGAAATGTTTGTTGGCGTCGGTGCCGCACGAGTACGTGATTTATTTAATCAGGCCAAAGAGAATTCGCCATCCATTGTTTTTGTAGATGAGATAGATGCCGTCGGGCGCCAACGTGGTGCAGGTATGGGCGGCGGACATGATGAGCGTGAACAAACCCTTAACCAGCTGTTAGTGGAAATGGATGGCTTCGAGGAAAATACAAAAGTCATTCTTATTGCCGCGACTAATCGTCCTGATGTTTTAGATCCAGCGTTGTTGCGCCCAGGTCGCTTTGATCGACAAATCGCAGTGGACCGCCCCGACCTTAAAGGGCGAGAAGCAATTCTGGCAGTTCATGCAAAGAACAAACCCTTGAGTGATGATGTAAAGCTCATTGATTATGCGCGTCGCACACCAGGCTTTACTGGCGCCGATCTAGCAAATGTATTAAACGAGGCGGCACTTTTGACGGCGCGAGAAGGGAAGAAGTTAATTTCAAATAGCGAACTTGATGAAGCCATTGATCGAGTAATGGCTGGCCCACAGCGTAAGTCTCGGATTATGAGTGATGCTGAACGGCGAGTAACGGCTTATCACGAGGCCGGGCATGCCCTTGTCGCGCACGCGCTCCCGCACACTGATCCAGTCCATAAGATTACAATTATGCCAAGAGGGCGCGCACTCGGTTACACGATGATTCTTCCCGATGAGGATCGATATTCAACAACGCGAAATCAATTATTGGATCAGTTGGCATACTCGCTTGGCGGGCGTGCGGCTGAGGAGCTAATTTTCCATGATCCATCAACCGGTGCATCAAATGATATTGAAAAAGCAACGGCGTTAGCGCGTGCAATGGTTACACAGTATGGAATGACAGAGGCTATTGGGGCAATAAAACTTGGCGCAAATAGCGATGCTCCATTTATGGGGCGCGATTATGGTCACCAACGTGATTACTCGGAAAGTATCGCCGGTATAGTCGATGGCGAGATTCGCCATCTTATTGAAAACGCCCATCAAGAGGCGTTTGATATTTTAGTTGCAAATCGAAAAATTTTGGATGAGATGGTCTTAGTTCTCCTTGAAAAAGAGACGATTAACAAAGAAGAGATTGCCACGATTTTTAAGAAAGTTAAATCGGTTACTTCTCGTCCTGCGTGGACGGGATCGATTACTAGGATTCCATCTGATCAACCACCAGTTGAAGTCCCTGAGCGATTAACTGTTGCAGAAGTTAAGAAACCAACACGTCGTAAAAAGGCATCTAGTGACGATAAATAAAATTACTGTCACTAACAGCGGCGTAACAACCCCATTTGATCAAGTGCGCGCTGAAAATGCAGTGCGCGAACTTTTACTTGCCCTGGGTGAAGATCCAGACCGAGAGGGTTTAAAGCAGACACCGGCACGAGTTGCCCGTGCAATGAGGGAAAACTATGGGGGACTGTGGCAACGACCCGAAGATGTATTGACCACAACATTTGATATTGGACATGAGGAGTTGGTCATTGTGCGAGATATCGAAGTATTCTCCCATTGCGAACACCACTTAACTCCCTTCCATGGCGTTGCGCACATTGGATATATACCTCGTGGCAAAATAACGGGACTTTCAAAGTTAGCACGGCTTGTGGATGTCTATGCCAAACGGCCACAGGTACAAGAGCGTTTAACAACGCAGATTGCTGATGCTCTCGTCGAGATTCTTGACCCATTAGGAGTAATTGTCATCATCGACTGTGAGCATTTGTGTATGTCGATGCGCGGAGTTAAGAAATCACAAGCTCGTACAACCACTAGTGCAGTACGCGGTGCTCTATTAAATGCCGCAACGCGCGCCGAAGCAATTAGCCTTATTACACATCGATAAATCCATGTTAGTCATGGGGATACTAAACATCACACCGGATTCGTTTGCCGATGGTGGGCGATACAACTCATTCGATAGCGCCGTAAAACACGCCCGAGAAATGATTGCAGAAGAAGTAGACATCATAGATATAGGTGGTGAGTCAACTCGGCCAGGGGCAGATCGGGTGAGTGAAGTAGAAGAAATTTCTCGTGTGATACCAGTGATCACCGAGTTAGCAAAAGACGGTGTTCGGATGAGCATCGACACCATGCGAGCTCGTACGGCACGAGCTGCAATTCAAGCAGGCGCACAGATAATCAATGACGTCAGTGGGGGATTGGCAGATCCAGAAATGCTTACTACGGCCGCGCAACTAAAAGTACCTTTTATTGCAATGCATTGGCGGGGTCAGTCAAAGGATATGAATTCAATGGCAAACTATGATGACGTCGTCAAAGATGTTATTTCCGAACTCCAAGAGCGCATTTCGGCGGCCTTGGATGCTGGAATAACTAAAGATAACTTGATAATCGATCCAGGAATTGGTTTTGCTAAAACAACTCATCACAACTGGGAAATAATTAATCATATTCATGAGTTTGTTGCGCTTGGTTATCCCGTATTAATTGGTGCCTCCCGCAAACGTTTTTTAGGTGCGCTGACTCCGGATGAGCGCGAATCTGCAAGCGTCGCACTAACAAGCCGACTCTCCACAAGTGGCATTTGGGCAGTTAGAGTTCATTCTGTGAAGCCCCATAAGGATGTCCTACGAGCATGAACGACCAAATTTTACTGACCGGCATACACGGATTTGGTTATCACGGCCTTTTCGAGCACGAACGCATTAATGGTCAAGACTTTTATGTAGATGTAGTTTTGAACATTGATCTGATCGAGGCATCCATAAGCGACTCTATCGAGGACACCGTTAATTATGCCGATATTACGGATCTGGTTGTGACGCAAATTGTGAATGATCCAGTCTTACTTATTGAAAAACTTGCGGGCCGTATTGCCGAGCGAATTCTAAACACTCATGTGAAGGTAGATTCAGTGACGGTCACGGTACATAAACCGCAGGCACCTGTTGCTCAAGCCTTAAAGGATATTGCAGTACAGATAACTCGAACACGATGAGGGCTGTAATTGCGCTCGGCTCAAATCTTGGCAATCCCGCAGCAAATCTCGATACTGCGATTGCGCTTCTGCGAGAATCTACGGATGTCATTGCAGTATCTACTTTCTATAAGAGCGCCCCAGTAGGTGGTCCGACTCAACCCGATTTTATTAATGCAGTGTGCATTGTTGAGAGTGAACTTCCAGCAGTCGAATTACTCTCGCTTTTACATGGAATTGAAAAAAGTTTAGGACGTCAACGACTCGAACACTGGGGTCCCCGCACTCTTGATTTAGATTTGATTCAATATGGCGACCTCGTGAGTGGAAACATTGACGTACAACTTCCACATCCGCGCGCTCATGAGCGCAGATTTGTTTTGGAGCCGTGGCATGAAATAGATGCAGACGCGATTCTGCTCAATCATGGGCGTATAGATGAGATTTTGGCGCAATTACCCACAAACCCGTAAACTCGTGGGCATCTCGCCCGGTACCTGAGAGGACTGGAGCCGTATGAGCGTATTAATTCCGACAATGGGAGCCCTGCATAAGGGCCACCAAGCCTTGATTAAACGCGCTCGCATCCTGAGCAAAGAAGTGGTTGTGAGTATCTTTGTTAATCCTCTTCAATTTGAAAACTCTACCGATGCTGCCAATTACCCACGAAATCCCGAGCGAGATATTGAATTAGCGACTCTGGCAGGAGCAACTGAGATTTGGATGCCGGATTACGATGAGATTTATCCGGGGGAAATAAATAAATTACACGCCTGCGCTATTGGAGATGTATTTGAAGGAGCATCGCGCCCAGGGCATTTTGATGGCGTTGTCACAGTCGTGAATCGGTTATTTGAAATTGTTAAACCAGAAATTGCAATCTTTGGAGAAAAGGACTTTCAGCAACTGCAGGTCATTCGCGCAATGAAGAGTGCAGTTGAAATTATTGGCGTTTCAACTGTCCGCGAATTCGATGGCTTAGCTCTATCTTCTCGTAATGTTCGATTGAGTGAAAGTGGTCGGGCATCTGCAAATGTTATTTATCGTGCCATGGCCGCAGCACGATTGGCACCAACAGTGACAATTGCTCAAGAGATAATTGATACGACGATTTCAACCGATTCGGGATTCAAGTGTGACTATGCAGCGATCGTCGATGAAAATGATTTTTCCTTGGCTACAGATTCAACCCACCATAAGCGGGCAATTATCGCTGGATGGATAGATGATGTTCGTTTAATTGATAATATGCGAATGGGTGCCTAATGCTGCTAACAATCGATGTAGGCAATACCAACACTGTTTTAGGAGTTTTTGACGGCGATGATTTAGTTCGATCATGGCGAGTAAAGACCGATCCACGTAGTACAGCTGATGAGCTTTGGCTGCAGTACCGATCTTTAGTTGAGGATTTCACAGTAACTGGATTATCAATCTGTTCAACCGTACCCGCAACGCTTCGCGAACTGCGAAGTATGATTAATGATTATTTTGCCCAAGTCCGGACAACAATTGTCGAGCCCGGTATTAGAACTGGCGTTCCACTGTTAGTTGATAATCCCAAGGAAATTGGGGCCGATCGAATTGTGAATACCTTAGCGGCGCATACATTATTTGGCGGACCCGCCATTGTTGTAGATTTTGGTACATCAACCAATCTTGATGTTGTATCTCCCAAAGGTGAGTTTTTAGGTGGCGCTCTAGCACCAGGAATTGAGATTTCAGTAGATGCTTTGGCAGCTCGTGCGGCGCAGTTACGCAAAGTTGAGTTGATTAGGCCGAAAAATGTAATTGGGAAAAATACAGTGGAAGCGTTGCAATCAGGCACTATTTTTGGCTTTGCCGGACAAGTCGACGGGCTTGTAGATCGAATTACTGCCGAACTTGCAGAGTCGTATTCGGGAGCGCCAAAAGTAATTGCGACAGGCGGATTAGCACCATTAATAATCGGGGTATCAGAAACAATTACCGATCACGAACCAGATTTGACGTTGATTGGTCTTCGTTTAATTCACGAACGAAATGCTTGAACCGTTAGACTCGCCTCTATTATGAGTATTCAAAAATTGGCAGAAGATGAGGATCTTCCTGAGCAGTTGCGGATTCGACGCGAAAAACGGGCAGCCTTAATTGACAATGGTGTCGATCCATATCCGGTTTCTGTGCCACGTACAAAATCACTTCTTCAAGTACGAGCACAACATGTTGGTCTTGAAGTTGATGTTTCAACAGGCGTGATTGAAAGCCTTACGGGTCGAATAATTTTTAAGCGCGATACTGGAAAACTTGCTTTTGCAACCCTGCGCGAAGGCGATGGAACCGAGCTTCAAGCCATGTTTTCACTAGATAAAATTGGTCAAGCCTCAATTGATTCTTGGAAGTCCAACATTGATTTAGGTGACATCGTTTCAGTGACCGGTGAAATTATTACTTCTAAACGGGGCGAGCTTTCTATTCTTGCTACATCTTGGAAATTAGCCTCTAAGTCCTTGCGCCCATTGCCAAATGATCACAAGCCAATGTCTGAAGAAACGCGCGTCCGAATGAGATACGTCGACTTAATAGTTCGCCCAGAAGCACGGGTTAATGCTCGCTTGCGTCCGGCAGTAATGAGTTCCTTACGAAATACTTTTGCAAAAGAGGATTTTATCGAGGTCGAAACACCTATGTTGCAGGTTATGCATGGGGGTGCCACTGCTAGACCATTCAAATCTTTTTCAAATGCTTATGATATGGATCTCTACCTTCGAATCGCACCCGAACTATTTTTAAAGCGATGTGTGGTTGGTGGACTCGAGCGAGTATTTGAAATTAACCGTAATTTTCGAAATGAAGGCGCCGATTCATCGCACTCACCCGAGTTCGCAATGATTGAAAGTTATCAAGCATATGGTGACTGGAAATCGATTGCCGAGCTCACATGCTTACTTGTACAAAATGCAGCGATGGCAGTTGCTGGCTCTCACACTGTTACTTACCATGATGGCCGCCAAGTAAATCTCGGAGGTCGTTGGCGAGAAATATCCTTATACGATGCTATTTCTGAGAGCGTCGGTCAAAGTGTCAGTGCATTAACTACGATGGTGGAGTTAAAAGCCATAGCGGTCGACCTTGGAATTAAAGTAGATCCCAGATGGATTACTGGAAAGTTAGCTGAAGAGATTTTCGAGTATGTAGCAAAAGATCAGTTGATTGCTCCAACTTTTGTTATGGGATTTCCAATCGATACATCTCCACTTGTTCGTGCGCATCGTGAAATACCTGGTGTTGCCGAAAAGTGGGATTTGTATATTGATGGTTTTGAATTAGCAACCGGCTATTCCGAGTTAATTGATCCCGTCATCCAGCGCGAACGTTTAGTAGAACAATCTTTGCTGGGTAATAAAGGCGATTTAGAAGCAATGCAGGTCGATGAAGATTTCTTACGAGCCATGGAGTTTGGGATGCCACCGATGGGCGGAATGGGAATGGGAGTTGATAGATTGCTTATGGCATTGACGGGTCTTGGGATTCGCGAAACTATTTTGTTCCCTCTTGTTAAGCCGGAGCTTGATTAAAAATGCTTGTTATTCGACCTGCTAAAACCAGTGATGTGAAGTCAATCCGCACACTTGTCGACTCATATGCCGCCCCTGGACAAATGCTGTCAAAGGAAACAGTGACATTGTATGAAAGTGTCCAAGAGTTTATTGTCGCTGAGTTAGATGGCGTATTAGTCGGTTGTGGAGCGCTGCATATTCTTTGGGAGGACTTGGCTGAGGTTAGAACAGTTGCCGTTTTGAAGAATCTACAAAGGCAGGGAGTCGGGCACCAGATTCTGGAGGCCGTGATTGAACGGGCGCGCGAAGTCGGTGTTGAGAAAATATTCTGTCTAACTTTCCAGACCGATTTCTTTGGTCAGCACGGCTTTGAAGTTCTCGAAGGCACCCCGGTACAACCCGATGTGTACGCTGAACTTCTGCGCTCTTATGATGCCGGAGTTGCCGAGTTCTTAGACCTTGAATCAGCCAAACCCAATACTTTGGGAAATACGAGAATGCTGAAAATTCTCGCCTAAATCTAGGTGCCATCGGGCATAAATGCTCCATTCCTAGGGTTATAGAGAGCAAAGCCAATCCACCTCGCAGGCTTGGCATGCGAGGTATTAGGCTTAACGAATTGACTACAAAGGAGAAGACCGATGTTTGAGCGCTTTACAGATCGAGCTCGCCGAGTTGTTGTGCTTGCCCAAGAAGAGGCACGCATGCTCAATCACAACTACATCGGCACGGAGCACATTCTGCTTGGGCTCATACATGAAGGTGAGGGCGTTGCCGCCAAAGCACTTGAATCGCTAGGAATCTCACTTGAAGGCGTTCGGGCACAAGTTGAAGAGATTATCGGACAAGGCCAACAAGCACCCAGCGGTCACATCCCATTTACACCTAGGGCGAAAAAAGTTCTTGAACTCTCCTTACGTGAGGCGCTACAACTTGGCCATAACTACATCGGCACCGAACACATTTTGCTTGGTTTAATTCGCGAAGGTGAAGGCGTTGCCGCTCAAGTGCTTGTAAAACTTGGCGCCGACTTAAATCGTGTTCGCCAGCAAGTAATTCAACTTCTTTCAGGGTATCAAGGCAAAGAGGCCGTCACACAAGGTGGGCCTGCAGAGGGCACACCATCGACCTCATTGGTCCTCGATCAATTTGGTCGAAATCTCACTCAAGCCGCGCGTGAAGGAAAACTGGATCCAGTTATCGGTCGAGAAAATGAGATTGAACGCGTCATGCAGGTTCTATCTCGCCGCACAAAAAACAATCCAGTTTTAATTGGTGAGCCAGGTGTTGGTAAGACCGCGGTCGTTGAAGGTCTTGCACAAGCAATTTATAAAAATGATGTCCCTGAAACTTTGAAAGACAAGCAGTTGTACTCACTTGATTTAGGTGCACTTGTCGCAGGCAGCCGTTACCGGGGAGATTTCGAAGAGCGTCTAAAGAAGGTTCTCAAAGAGATTAAAACTCGTGGTGACATAATCCTCTTTATTGACGAGATTCATACACTAGTTGGAGCAGGTGCTGCTGAAGGTGCAATCGATGCTGCAAGCATTTTAAAACCGATGCTTGCCCGTGGTGAACTCCAGACAATCGGTGCAACAACACTCGATGAGTATCGTAAGCACGTTGAAAAAGATGCCGCTCTAGAGCGCCGCTTTCAGCCAATTCAAGTTAAAGAGCCAACGGTTGCGCACACGATTGAAATATTGAAGGGTCTTCGCGATCGCTATGAAACGCATCACCGAGTTTCAATTACCGATGGAGCACTTGCTGCAGCGGCAAACCTTGCCGATCGGTATGTGTCAGATCGTTTTTTGCCAGATAAGGCCATTGATCTAATCGATGAGGCAGGTTCGCGCCTTCGTATTAAGCGTATGACCGCACCACCAGAGCTTCGCGCATTCGATGACAAGATCGCCGCTGCACGCAAAGAAAAAGAGTCTGCAATTGATGGACAGGACTTTGAAAAAGCGGCCTCACTTCGCGATACAGAAAAGGCGTTAATCGCCGAAAAGCATGAGGCAGAAAAGAATTGGAAAGCAACTGATTTAGATAAGGTAACTGAAGTTGATGAGGAGCTCATTGCCCAAGTTCTCTCAATCTCAACCGGTATCCCAGTCTTTAAATTAACTGAAGAAGAGACCGCTCGACTTTTGCGAATGGAAGACGAGCTCCATAATCGCGTCATCGGACAAGACCAAGCAATCAAGGCGCTATCACAAGCGATTCGCCGTACACGCGCAGGCTTAAAAGATCCTCGCCGTCCTGGTGGATCATTTATCTTTGCCGGGCCTTCAGGGGTAGGTAAGACCGAGCTTTCACGTACTCTTGCAGCATTTTTATTTGGCGACCAAGATGCATTAATTCAACTAGATATGTCGGAGTACTCAGAGCGTCACACGGCCTCTCGTTTGTTCGGTGCTCCTCCAGGTTATGTTGGATACGATGAAGGCGGACAGTTGACCGAAAAAGTTCGACGCCGCCCATTCTCCGTTGTCCTCTTTGATGAGATTGAAAAAGCGCACCCAGATATCTTTAACTCTTTATTACAGGTTCTAGAAGATGGTCGACTTACCGATTCACAGGGTCGCACTATTGATTTCAAGAACACCGTCATCATCATGACCACCAACCTCGGTACTCGCGATATCTCCAAGAGTCTTGGACTTGGCTTTGCTAATAGTGATGATGAGCAGACTAATTATGATCGCATGAAGGGTAAAGTAAACGACGAACTTAAAACTCACTTCCGACCTGAGTTCCTCAATCGTATCGATGACGTCATCGTCTTCCACCAGTTGACTAAGGATCAGATAATTCAGATAGTTGATCTCATGATAAAAAATCTGGATGATCGCTTGCAGGCAAAGGACATGGGAATCGAATTAACCCAGGCAGCTAAGGACCTCCTTGCGCTCCGCGGTTATGATCCACTCCTTGGAGCGCGGCCACTTCGCCGCACAATTCAACGTGAGATAGAGGACTCGCTCTCTGAGCGCATTTTGTTTGGCGAACTTAAGGCCGGCGAAATTATTGTTGTCGATGTTGAAGGTGAAGGCACCGAAGCAATCTTTACTTTCAAAGGTGCCCCAAAAGTTCAGTCCCCTGATACTCCCGAAGATCTAGCCCAAGAGGCGCCAACAGCTTAAATTCTCTAATACCGTTAGGAAATGAAGAGGAGTACGTTCATCACTTCCGAACAGTAGAGGAAGAGTTCAAACATAAGCCTCCTCCTGCAGACTGAACGCGGCGGAGCATCGGGCTATTTCTTGCAGCGGTGGCGGTTTTTTTGATTGCGTACGAGAAGCCTGGCAAATCAAATAAGAAGATCACGGGGCGAGGCGGGGATTTCGAACCCTAGTCAAAGTTCACGCTTAGATTGTCTTAACTTGGTCCATTAGCCGTTGGTATGTTTATGTCAACGTGCATAGTTATTCCTGTGGGAGAGATGGCGGCCAAATTCTTAAGCGCATCACCGCTTAGTCGGTACACGGTCCACTCATCCATCGGCACTGCGCCAAGGGATGTGTAGAAGTCAATTGACGGTGCATTCCAATCGAGGACCCACCACTGCAAACGTTCGTAATCGCGCGCCACACAGATTTCAGCGAGCGCTTTGAGAAGTGATAATCCATATCCTTTTGCGCGATAGTGCGGGTCGATATAGAGATCTTCAAGGTAGATACCCGGCTTACCTAGCCACGTAGAATAGTTAAGAAACCAGATTGAGATTCCTACAACCGTTCCATCAACGTCGACAACATGGCAAAAGGCATGAGGGTTGGCTGAAAAAAGAGATTCTTCAATTTGTTCAAGTGTGGCAATCGCGGCCAATGGCGCCTTTTCATATTCGGCAAGATCCTTGATTAGCTCAAGTATGCGCGGGGAGTCCTTCTTGCGAGCATAGCGAATCATTGCGGAAGTCTATATAGATTGCGCGACATTGATTGGATTAATTGATCTTCAAGTAGTGTCTTAAGCGCCTTTTCAACTTGAGATTGATCGGGCCAGTGACTCTTGAGTGCACGCTCGGTGAGTGATTCATTTTCACGTAAAGCTTGAAGAATAGTGCCTCGACATTTACGATCGCTGCCATGCCAAGTTTGAGTTTTTCGAGTCGACTGCATTTTTGGATATCCCTTAATACGCCAGTTGCACTGGGTGATAACCGGACAGAGCTCACACAGAGGATTCTTCGATGTACAAACAAGGGCACCTAACTCCATCGTAGCCGCCGCCCACGTATGGGCATTCATTTGAGGGATTAAAGTTTGTCGAGAAGTTTTCTCAGCCGAAGTTGGAGTTAGTTTTGGATGCTCCACACCGTCGATTACTCGCGCAAAAACTCTTCGAATGTTTATATCTAAGACCAGTGTGGTTGCTTGAAAAGCAAAAGCTGAGATTGCAGCGGCAGTGTATTCACCAATTCCTGGAAGCAATCGGAGAGTGTGAACATCGCGAGGAACTTCGTTGTTGAACTCTTCCGAAATAATGTGTGCGGCAGAGAGTAGGCGCAGAGCACGGCGCGGATAACCAAGACGGCCCCACGCTGTAATGACTTGTGCTGGTGTCGCTTTAGCTAAATCAGAAGGTGTAGGCCAACGCTTCATCCAATCAATCCAGAATGGTAAAACGCGATTTACTGGAGTCTGTTGCAACATGTACTCGCTGACCATGACACCCCACGGCGATGTAGAGCGCCACGGTAAATCTCGTCTGTTTTCTTTAAACCAATTAACTATCGGTCTTTCAAGCGAGTTCATTTGCCCGAGATTTTTACCCGAGAGAGTGCGTGATCAAGGCGGGAAACTTCAATGATCTCCATACCTTCAATGACGCTCTCTGAGCCAGTGGGAACCAATGCACGTTTGAAACCAAGGCGGTAAGCCTCTTGTAATCGACGATTTACTCCGCTGACCTTACGGATTTCCCCAGCCAAGCCCACCTCACCAATGGCAACTAAATCAGAAGGCAAGGCTAAAGAGTTAGCTGCCGAAGCCACAGCAAGGGCTAAAGCTAAATCGGCGGCGGGTTCCGTCATCTTCATTCCACCAACTGTTGCAGCATACACATCCCGGCCACCAACTCGGATACCTGCGCGAAGTTCTAGGACTGCCAAAACCATTGAAGTACGCGGTGAGTCCAATCCAGAAACAACTCGGCGAGCATTTCCAAAATCATTTTCTCGCCCTTGACTAACTAGGGCTTGAATTTCAGCAAGTAATGGACGTCGGCCCTCAAGAGTAACTGTCACACATGTACCCGGTACAGGTTCAGTGTGACGAGATGTAAATAATCCCGTCGGATCTAAAACTGATTCGATTCCGATATCACTCAAATCAAAACAACCAACTTCATCCGATGCACCAAAGCGATTTTTAATCGCTCGAATTAAACGAAGCCGTGAGTGGCGCTCGCCCTCGAACTGCAGAACAACATCAACTATATGTTCGAGCAAACGCGGACCTGCAATCGAGCCATCTTTAGTTACATGACCAACTAAAAGCAGAGTTATATTACGGTCTTTACAGATACGAATGAGTGCGCCTGCGACTTCGCGAACTTGTGTAACGCCTCCGGGTGAGCCATCGGCAGCTGAACTTCCAATTGTTTGTATTGAATCAATAATTACTAACTGTGGATTGACGGCATCTATGTGTGAAATAACGGCACCTAAATCGGTTTCAGATGCTAAAAATAAATCCGGGTTGATCGCTTTAATGCGCTCGGCTCGAAGTCGTACTTGAGAGGCTGACTCTTCGCCACTTATGTATAAAGCGCGAATCCCTACAGATGCGGTTTGTGAAGCGACCGAAAGTAATAGTGTCGACTTACCAACTCCGGGTTCGCCAGCTAATAAAATCGCAGCACCTGGAACTAATCCACCACCTAAAACTCGATCGAGTTCGGAAACACCAGTGGGCCGTACATTCGCAGCAGATAAATCGACCTCACCAATAGGAATTGCTTTGTGGGTGACTTTCCCTGGAATGAGTGAAGGTTTTTTGGGAGCGGCAACTTCTTCAACACAGCCCCATGCTTGGCACTCACCGCAACGGCCAACCCACTTTTGCGAGCTCCAGCCGCATTCACTGCAACGGAATGGATCTTTTTCAACTTTGGCCATAGATAGAGCCTAGAACGCAGGACTGACTATTTCTTAGCTGCAGCTAAGGTTGCTGGATGTTGAATAATGAACAGCGGCAACAAGTGAGCTTGGGTATCTCGTATTCCTGCCATTCGTGCATCACAGCGAAGTGCGAGTTCGGCGTAAGGCGCTTCTCCCATTAATTTTTGCAGTTCGTACTTATTAGAAATATAAACCGGTTCCGTACCAACATGGGCCTCCGAATTACTAGTGCAGTACCAGTCAAAGTCATCCCCACCATCGCCCCATGCGAGGCGTTCGTATTCCCCAATTACAGTAACTGAGTATTCGCGCTCACCTATTTCACGAGTTTCAAAACTACGGCGCAGCGGTAACTGCCAGCAGACATCGGGCTTGGTATCGACGAAATGTTTATTCTCTTTTATCGCTAGGTGGTGGAGTACGCACCCAAAAGATCCAGTAAAACCTTCGGCTACGTAACCTTTACGGTTTAGAAAAATACAACCATCCTCAACGCGACGTGTCTTTCGCTCACCATCCTCATCTCTTTCAGAAATACGAAGTTTGGCACCAGCTTTCTTTGGTTTTGCCTCAGAATAAAACTGCCACATCTCAGGTGTTAAGTAAGCCGCTACTTTGTCAGTTCGCGCTTCATCATCGGCATCGGTATACATTGCACCTTCAGTGCAACAACCGGCATTTGGTTGGCTCTTAAAAACACCTTGACATCCATCACCGTAAATACAAGTCCAATATGAGGTTAACCAAGTAAGGTCACACTTATAAATTTGCTCTGGATCGCTTGCGTCTGAAAACTCTACCCAATCGCGTGCAAAACCTGGCTTCACCTCGGACATAGTCGCAGAGCCTACACGCTTAACGGGTAGGCTTGCACAATGACTCAACAGTTTGCAGTTGGTGTAATTGGGGCTGGAATAATGGGCGAGGCACTTATAGCTGCGCTAATTTCATACGGTGTTAAACCAGCACGAATTACAATTTCGGAAAAGCGAATTGAACGCGGAAATGAATTAGTCGAAAAATACGCAATAAATATCGCCGAGATTGACGAGACTGTTTCTTGCGCCGAAGTACTTTTGCTAGTTGTGAAGCCACAAGATATGGCTGGAGTATTAAATGAGATAAAGCTTTCATTAAAACCCGAAACTGTTGTAATCACTTTTGCGGCCGGGAAAAAGATTTCGTTTATTTCCACAGGCCTTGATACAGGTAATCCAATCGTCAGGGTGATGCCAAATACGGCCACACTTGTCGGTGCAGGAATGTCGGCAGTTTCTTTGGGAGTTGGTGTTAGTCAGGAACACTCTAAATTTATCCTAGGATTTTTAAGTGCCACAGGAAGAGTTGTT
Organism: Actinomycetes bacterium; assembly: GCA_043745325.1. GTDB lineage: Bacteria > Actinomycetota > Actinomycetes > Nanopelagicales > Nanopelagicaceae > Planktophila. The sequence goes on along the minus strand of JAYTTL010000147.1, from coordinate 7,006 downwards.
GAAGTTCCTGAAGATTTACAAGATGCAGTTACTGCAACCAGTGGATCAGGCCCGGCATACTTCTTTAGTTTTGTTGAAGCGATGATTGTAGGAGCTCAAAGCCTTGGTTTGACTTTCGAAATGGCAACACAATTAACTGTGCAGACAATAATAGGAGCAGCAAAACTTCTTGAAGTTTCTGAAAGTTCTGCTGCAACATTGCGGGAAAATGTGACAAGTCCAAATGGAACAACGGCGGCCGCTCTAGCCTCATTCGATACCAACGAACTTCAACATATTGTGACCATGGCTATGAAAGCAGCACACAACCGCTCGCAGGAATTGGCGTGAAACGCCTACTTTCTTTTGTATTAGTTGCCACTCTTATGATCGTTCCTGCAGGTTTTGCAGTTACTAAGAAAATCCCCGTTAAATCTCTAAAGCTATTGACGGCCATTTCAAACTCTGACGACTTCTCTGGAATCGTGGTTACCGGAGCAACAATTATCACCTACGGAACACGTGCGGGTAAGGCATTTGCGAGGGCGATAAATGCGAGCGGGCAAGAGTTATGGAATACTCTTTTGGATTCACCGTCGACATCAATTGCGACCGCCGGTATCGTTGATAGCTCTGGAAATATCTGGATCGCTGGTTCGATGTCCTTGCTTCAAGCAACGGCCGCTCCATCGCCTTCAGCATCCCCACTCAATCCTGATAATGTAGTTAACCCGCCCGAGGTATTTAACGCCGACCTCAACGTAATTGCTCTTTGGAAAATCGAGACTGGAACATCGACAGCCACGCTTTATAGCGCCCAACAAAACTCTCCAGTATTAGTGAGTTCGATGGCAGTCGATAAGAACGGACTTTCACTGGCTGGAATAAAACAATCTGGAAAAGGAAGTTCAGGTTTTGTGATGAATGCCAGCCTACAAGGCGAGTTTGCTCCAGCACTTATTCTAGGCCAAGCATCAACAACCCTCGAGTCAATAGTGCGCAATAGTGATGGGACATTGACAGTCGTCGGCGCGAGTGCAGAAACTTTAGCGGGGAAAAAACGACTTGGCTTGGTCGATGGTGTAATTATTAAAATTTCGAAGTCCGGTTCGATCATAACCGTTGTTCGAAGTTCAGCGCCTAAGGCCATGCGCAATTGGAGTAGTGCAACATCTTCACTTTTACTCGGGGGAGAAGTTACAATTAATGCAAAGAGCGAGAGTGTCGTTACTAAATTTTCTAAGGTATTTTCCCCGACGTGGACATATAGATTTGCATCTACCGGACTAACTTTCACGTCGAGTCAAAAATATGCCTTTTTTTCCTCGACCGCGGTTATCTCTCAACTGCGCAATTGGACTCCTAAGAAATCACAGCCGATTCTTATCGCTTTTGATGACAAAGGCGTAATTACTGGGGCATTTAGCGCTCCCGCAGATCAGCTAGAGGTTGTTGCATTAGTGGAAAGTAAAGAGTTGGGAACTTTGTGTTTAACGGCAAATGCTGAGACCACTTCGATTTTTGTTCTGCCTTAACTAAGGCTTGAACAGCGCCAACTTGCCACTCACCGTCGCAAGAAGATACTTCACCTTATTAACACTTACCCAAGCACTCTGAGTTGGCTCTGTACCTTGGTTACTTCTCACTAAGCGAATTGCGGCTTGACCTGTCGCCTTTTTTGATGTGTCGAGAGCACAAAGGCGATCTTGGCAGTTAAAGATAATGGTATTTTGATTAATAGTGAGGAATTCTCCTGGTATGCCAAAGTTCTCAGTCGTAATTTTTGAAATATTTTGAGGAGCGCTCAAAAGTACCCAGCGGATTTGGTCGGGATTTGGAAATGAGGCAAATGATGCAGCAAGCCAAGTGGCTATGACATCCTCGCCCACTTTTGAAAGCGCAACCGCGTAACCGAAAATTGAGGCATCATCGGTGGAAATATCAAGCGTTCGATAAGTCCACGCAGATGGATTGACTCCGATTCGAGTCGCAAGACGGACACCACCGGCAGAGATTTCCTTTTTTTGATTCATACTTACAACTGAATCGTAAAGAACGTAGGTTTTATTACCATCAGAGATAGCCTGAAGGTGAAATCCAACATCTCCGGTCGAACGGTCATCAGTTTTACGATCGCCATCGACAATTTCATAGACCCACGGTAAGGACTTTGTTTTAACCGCCCCAAGTAGAACACCTTGACTCTCATCACGATAAAAAACTTCAATTAAATTTGCTTTCGTTACGCAAGTATTTGTGATGCTCACATCGCTAGAAGTGCGCACACGGACTGGATCGTCATAATTGTTGATTGATGTACCATTTCCATCAACAATTTCAAAAGTAAAACCTTTGCCGTTATAAGTTGCATAGCGTAAATCTTTATCGGTGGTATCACTGTAGAAAATATGTAGCGTTTGTTTTACTCCACTTCCATTTACACATAATGAAATTGGACTATTTATTGGGTTTGACGTTCGCCCATTACCTCCACCAGCACCATCGACAATCGATTTTTTCCACGTTTTGCCGTCAAAAGTGGCCAATTTTAAATTTCCACTTTTGGTATCGGTATAAACGATTGTAGGTTGTCCATTGAAAACTGTGCTCGAGACAGACTTTCCATCTGCACTTGCATCTAACACCGTACTTTTCCAGCCAGTTTGGGGAGTTACAGTTTTAGTCGTTGCCGGCTCTGAAGCTCCGATGGAGTTTTTAGCAACAATAGAGAATGAATATGAAGTGCCATTTTTCAATCCTGCGAAAAGAAGAGGACTTGAGAGTGTCTTCTTCTCAATACCTGTCTTTAGGTTCTTCACTACGTATTCAGTAATCTGTGCGGTTCTCAAATTTACCGGTGGATCAAATGAAATGAGCGCCGAAGCCTCAGAAATAAAAGCCTGCACATTTCGTGGAGATTCTGGCAAGCCACTTGCAATGCCAGCAGGTGGTTTTGTGCGCATATCATCGATCATGGCTAGCAAGAGTGGTCCAGGTTCTCTAAATATCTCACCTGGATCTAAATTTGGAGTCATAACTGAGTCGAGCCCCATTTTTGAAAACGTCGCATCATCTAAGTGGCTAGTCGAAGAGCCCGGCTCATAGTTAGCAGGGGTATATAACTTGGGCTTTACCCCACCGTTGGCCCTTATTGCATTTTCTCCAGACCACACCAGGGAAGATGTTAGTGCTTGCGCCAAATCACGAGATGGAGTTGGTAAATCAGCTAACCGTCGACCATCTTGCGTTTGTGCAAATGCATCGAAAGGAGTTGGTTGATCTAGACTAGCGATACCAAAATTAGAGTCATATGACTCGTTCGATAAGAATCCAAGGCCATGCGCGATCTCATGCAAGAAAACGGATTCAAGGTCATACTCAGTTCTTGTAGGAAGTCCATCACCTCGAGAATTCCAACCTCCATTTGAATTAACTTGAATAATAATATCGGGGTTGGCTTTATCTAAATCCTTGCCGGAAAGTGCATTTGCAAGAGCCGATGTGTACCAGAGCGATGGATCTGGTGCTCCCGCAAATGATGAAAAGAAGTTCACGGGTCGAGCGCTTCCGAGAACTCCCCATGAGCTCGAACGACCCCATGAAGCATCAATATTGATTGGTACGGTCGAAGTGAAATTTGCAGACCAGATATCCACAGCTCCTTGGACATCGTTCTTGGCCCATTCGGGAAAATTGTTGTAGGTAACATTAAACTTAGACTTAAAAATACCCACAGAATTTTTTGAACGGGGGGTAGTTGTAATAACTGGATTTGTTCCGGCATAAATATGGCCCCACCGTATGACTGAGGATTTATTAAATAACGCTTCGGCCGAGGGAGCATTTAATACCGAACCAAAAAGCGCAACAACTATCGCCCCGACTCGCAGTTTCTTACAAAGGATGCCCCACATAAGCGCAAACACTACCAAGGTGAGATGATTCCCTCATGGCCAGGGCGTGAGAAATGGAATTTTCTAAGCAAATTGACAGGGTTGGGGTAAAGAGTTGACAGTTATCACGGTTTATAGTCGTCATGGTTGCCATCTTTGCCATGAAGCCATTGAAGTTCTTGAGTCGTTGCGCAAAGAATTAGATTTTGATATCGAGATAACATTTATAGAGGGCGATGAGAGACTAGAAAAGCTATACGGCGATCAAATCCCGGTGATACACATTGATGGCAAACACCATGGATTTTGGCGAGTTGATCCGGAGCGTTTTAAATCTTGTCTAGAAAAACATCGTCAGCGTCAATAATCTTGTACGAGTAGCCTTGCTCGGCTAAGAAGCGTTGCCGGTTTTGGGCAAAATCTTGGTCAATTGTATCTCGAGAAATAACGGAATAAAACTTTGCACTTCGGCCATCCGATTTTGGTCTAAGAATTCTTCCTAATCGTTGGGCTTCTTCCTGTCGGCTTCCAAATGCTCCAGATACTTGTATTGCAATTGTTGCATCAGGTAAATCAATTGAAAAGTTAGCTACTTTCGAAACTACCAAGCAGGTTATCTCTCCTGCTCTAAATTTGTTAAAGAGAATCTCGCGCTCTTTTAAAGGTGTGTCACCTTTAATCAGCGGAACTCCGAGAACTTCGGCGAGCTCATCCAATTGAGTGATGTACTGGCCAATCACTAATATCTGCTCTCCAGCATGTTTCTTGACTAGAGTTTCAACAACATTGCGCTTAGTATGAGTAGTTGCGCATGTTCTGTAGCGGTTTTCTGGCTCTGCAGTTGCATACAATAGCCGCTCACCCTCTGTTAAATTAACTCGAACTTCAACGCATTCTGCAGGAGCGATATAACCTTGAGCTTCAATCTCTTTCCAAGGAACGTCATAACGCTTAGGTCCAATGAGCGAAAAAACCTCACCCTCCATGCCATCTTCACGAACCAAAGTCGCAGTCAGGCCTAAACGACGACGAGATTGAATATCTGCCGTAAAGCGAAAGATTGGCGCAGGCAACAAGTGAACTTCGTCGTAGATAATCAATCCCCAGTCATGAGTGTCAAAGAGATCTAAATGCGCATACACTCCATTTTTCTTTTTGGTCATCACTTGATAGGTGGCAATGGTGACTGGGCGAATCTCTTTTTTAGCCCCTGAGTACTCACCAATCTCATCTTCATTGAGCGTTGTGCGCTTTAACAACTCTTCACGCCATTGACGAGCCGCAATGGTATTTGTGACCAAAATTAATGTTGTCGCCTTGGCATGCGCCATTGCTGCAGCACCAACGATTGTCTTGCCGGCGCCACATGGAAGGACTACAACACCCGATCCTCCGTGCCAAAATCCCTCTGCCGCTAACTCTTGATAAGGGCGGATTTGCCAGTCTTTTTGAACTAACTCAATCGGGTGAGCCTGCCCATCAACGTAGCCTGCAAAATCCTCGGCAGGCCAACCTAAGCGCAAAAGTGATTGTTTAATGTGACCGCGCTGACTTGGCAATACCGCAATCGTTTCGGCATCGATTCGTGCACCAAGGAGAGGTGCAATTTTACGAGCCCGAATTACTTCCTCTAAAACCGCCGTGTCAGTTGTGACCAGAATTAAACCATGCACTGGGTCGGCTTCTAATCGCAGCCGGCCGTAACGTGACATCGTTTCAGCCACATCAATCAAAATCGAATGCGGAACTGAATACCGAGAATATTTAATGAGAGTGTCAATGACTTGTTCAGCATCATGGCCGGCAGCTCGCGCATTCCAAAGTCCAAGTGGCGTCAATCGATATGTGTGGATGTGCTCTGGTGATCGTTCGAGTTCGGCAAAGGGAGCTATCGCGCGGCGGCACTCAGTAGAAAGCGGATGTTCAATATCTAAAAGGAGAGTCTTATCGCTTTGAACGATTAATGGTCCATCAGTCATTAAGGATGTCCTTTATCAGGGCATGTAAAAGTGCGCTTCGACTTTTAAGAGTTGTGATGTCGACCCATTCGTGTGCGGCATGCGCGCCATCTCCGACTGCGCCTAATCCATCCAATACCGCTGCTCCAGCCGCGGCAGCAAAATTTCCATCACTGGCCCCGCCAACCGAGGCATGGCCAAGCGCTGGCATACCTATATTTTTGGCAACTCTTTCGGCACGCTCGTAAAGTCCCATCGTTGATGTTGTTTCAAGGGGAGGCCGATTAAACCCGCCCGAAATTACGTAGCGTGCCTCTGAATTAACCGGTTGCAAATTTTGGATTGCAGAATCAACGCGTTGAAGTTCGGCCATTGAATAAGAACGGATATCAACATCGAGCACGGCTAAATCTGGAACCGTATTTGTTGTATTGCCTGCGCGCGCCATTGTTGGAACCACCGTCGTACCTGACTCTTGGTTTTCAAGGTTAACGAGCGCAAGAATCGCATGCCCCATTTCAACAGTAGCGTTAACGCCTTTTTCCGGCTCAAGTCCTGCGTGCGATGCCTTGCCATGAATTGAAATTTGATACATGGAGGTGCCTTTGCGACCAGTTTTAACTTTGCCATTTAGGCTCGCTTCGAGTACTAGAACCGCCTTTGCCTGTTCAGAGATTTCTTTAATAAAGGCCTTACTCGTTGAACTTCCGGTTTCTTCATCGCTCGTGGCGACTAAAGCGACAGATCCTTCAATACCTTTCAAAGCAAAAAGCGCCTGTACAAAGCCGGCTTTCATATCAAATACTCCAGGACCAATGGCGGCATTGCCTTCAACTTTCCAAACCGGGTGGAAGCCACCAATGGGCCAAACCGTATCTAAGTGTGCAAGAAGAACAACTTCGGGGGTCTTCGCGCCCCACCAAAAAACTGGACGTCCATTTACTTCCAGAATCTGCGCAGGCGAACCGAGAACATCACCGGCAATCTCACTTGCAAGTTCAATAACTGCGCGGCAGGCATCTAGATCCTGGGTTGGAGATTCCAACCTCACGAGTTTTTCCAATTCTGAGAGCATAGGCAAAGTCTATAGCGGTGCTACACCGGTGATGCGCGGAATTCGGAAGGATTGAACTTCACCCGTCGCATGATCGCGGGCAATGAGCGCCCCAGCACTCA
>JAYTTL010000146.1:0-1814 GCA_043745325.1 Actinomycetes bacterium | reverse complement strand
TTGCAAAGTGTCCACTTCGGACGCCAGGTACGTCCTGTTGTATATATGTGTTACAGAGCGTTTTGCCTACAAATTGGAAGAGATTGGCGCCTTCATCGCTCACAACCAGCACTTCTGGATTTACTTTGAAAATATAGTTACAGGATACTTGAGCCGTCTTTTGGCTCATGAATAGATCAAATGGCGAGTTTAGAATTGAAACCGATTTAACCCCGCTCTCTTTCTCAACATAATATGAAGAGGCGCCAAAAAAAGCTATGGAGAGGCCCTTTTCCTTTGCGTAATTCGCGGCATTCTTTGCATCAATCACTGAGGCGATGATGGTGGGTTTTGGCCATCTGGGGGTGGTCTTAGATTCATTAATGCGCTTCATTTCTACTGATGGATTTGGAGTTAGTAAAAGTGAGGCAAATGGAATCGAAATAATAAGTAGAAGTGGAAGTACCCACGCAAAGTTTCCCTCCTTGATTGAGCGAGGAGAAAATAAAAATCCTTTTTGTAGATTTCCAAATACTAAGGTTCGAATCGGATCTTTAATTAGTATCCCAACAAATGCAGCCAACGATACTGTCAATGGTAAAAATAATACTTGCATCTGTCCAGAGGCATAAGATCTATTTAAATAGTAAGTGAAGCCAAATAAAGACCATAACCCAAATGAAAAGCCAATCAAACTATTAAGTGAGTAGTCACCTGTTTCGATAGCCTTCTTTTTTGACCTATGTATATATATTCCATGAGTTACGACTAATAAAACTAATAAAGGTAAGATAAATAAAACTGGTCCAGGTGTTCGAATTCGTTCTGCACCAAAACCCGAGCCGAACTGTCTGGCAAAGAAAAGAAAGTACTTGAAGTCAACAGATTTACCGGCAGCACCGGCAATAATGGGATACATAGCAAAACCTGGTATATACCCAATAAGTGCGACTACCGTCGTCTTAACATCAAAAAATCTAGAGGATCCTGCAAATGCGATGACTAAGTATGAAGTTACTACCGCGGCAATTCCAAAGTCCTGTGATTGCCATGTGACTAAACCTGAAATAAATCCAAATAGTAGAAATGCTCCAACTCGTTTGCGCGGGGCACTAAGCGCAGTTTTACGGATGAGTAGAACCAATAGACCAAGGAGCGCTAGACCCGGAAAAATACGAATTGAAAGTCCCGAAAGAAGAGCTGCAATCGAACCTAAATATCCTTCCCGAGTTGGGAATTGAGTCAAGCAAGTAAAGGGAATTACTAAACCTGTTGCCAACGCTATCGAGCGGCGATCAATTGCATTCCAAGCAATAAATACTCCGATTATGAGTGTGATGAAACTCAAGAAAGTGAGTGAAATAAGCGCCACGTTAGATATTTGGGCTGCATTCATACCGCCAACAAAGGGCTTCAAGAAAAAGCCATAAAAACTCTGGTACTGCGGAATAAAGTCCGAATAGGGCCAATGGCCCACAAGCGGAGCCAATAACTCATTTATTACGTACTCAGAATGGTCAGCATCGATGACAGTCGCGGCGCTTTGCCAGAAACTAGGAATAACCAAGATTGTGTTCGCTAGGAACAAGGCTGACAAAAGAGCTTTCCAAGCCACATTCAAACTACGCCACTCTATAATTTTAAAAACAATCGGAGTTATAAAAAAAGCCAACAAAAGCGTGTAGGGGCCAAAACCCAACCACAATCGGTTAGAGAGTACGACACCATTAATCGGAGCGTGTTGTTCGACACCCGCGATTCCCACGACTGTTATAAGAAAAGTCAAAACACCATAAAGATATTTACCGGTTGGTTTAGTTGACCTTGAAAAGCCC
>JAYTTL010000145.1:0-6599 GCA_043745325.1 Actinomycetes bacterium | reverse complement strand
ATCCCTGGGTTCAGTCTTCCGAACGTTGTTCAGGCCAATCCCTTTCTTGGTATCCCGTTGACTGGCGATCATATCGATTTTGAAGCGCTGTCGATGTCTTTCAAGGTAGACGAAGACCTACGAAACTACCTAGAAATTTATAACTGGATTTGTGGAGAGGGGTATCCCGATGATTATGAACAATACAAAACTCTAGCCGAGAAGACCAAATTTTCTCAGGAGGGGCTGTATTCTGATATCACAATTTTAATTACTACAAATATCATGAACGCCAACCTTCAGTTTACTTTCCGAGATGCGTTTCCGGTCAGTCTGTCAGGGTTCCGATTGACAACGACGGACAACAACCTAACAGAAATCATGACAACTGCAACATTTAAATACACAAAATACGATATTATTACTATCCCTAAGTGATGTTTTAGTATAAAATATGTAACATTTTGAGGGAGTTGGCGTGAAAATAGATCAAATATTTGACGAATGGGGAAAGGATTCCAAGATTGATATCAACAATCTTGAGGTTGAATCTCTAAACATTCCCTATCTGCACCACAAGTATTACAAAATTCTGATCGATGAAAAACAAAGACTGACCGCCGCCAAGGCAAGCTATGCCGCCATGCATCAACAAAAGTTCGAGTTCTATACATCGGGACCGACCGAAGACACACAAAGGCTGGGCTGGACGTTACCGCCCCGAGGCAAGATCATCAAAAACGATGTTGAGCCGTATCTAACAAACGACCCCGATCTAGTCCCTCTAGCCCTGCGTGTTGGCCTGATGGAAGAAAAAATTAGTTTAATTGTGTCAATCTTAGATACCATTAAAAATCGTTCTTTCCATGTGAAAAATGCCATCGATTTCATTAAATTTAAAAACGGATTATGATGGATAAGGTCTACATCGAAAAAGTGAACGAGAGCTACATCCGCCCTGTCTGTTCCGATGCTTTCCGACGCGAATTATCCGATCATTTTACCTTTGTTGTTCCCAACCACCAATACACTCCGTCTTTTAAATTTGGGGCCTGGGACGGCAAAATCAGACTGCTGAACTCCAACGGGACAATCTACGCTGGTTTAATAGGCAACCTTGTCGATTACTGTACCCGACACTCCGTCGAGTGTACCATCGATCCAAAATTGAACCAGAATGAATTCTCGCTCGTCGAAGCTCAACAGTTTGTGGATTCCCTCGATCTTAAGTACGCGCCTCGCGAACATCAACTCCAAGCATTTGTGACCGCTGTTCGGAACAATCGAGCCTTGCTCATTAGTCCTACAGCTTCTGGCAAAAGTTTGATCATCATGCTACTTTGTAAATATTATCAAGGCCGCAAATTAATCGTAGTTCCCACTATTAACCTTGTCAACCAATTATCCGACGATATGTCAAATTATGATCTGACCGGCGAGATTTCTTTCGAAATCCACAAAATTTCTGGCGGCCAACATACTGATTCAGACAAGAATATTGAAATTCTTCTTGAAAATAATGAAAAACTTCTGCTTCCAGGCAGTCAATCAGTCACACTGGTAAATCATAAAAAAAAATTAGCAAAGGACTTAGACGAAGAAGATGAAATTGACGATAGATGGTTACAAAAATATCAAGAAAAATAAATATTTCAAATGGTACAAAGATATAATCATTAAAAGGATTAACACTTCTATCGATATTAATCAATATTCAGAACATCATCACATTTTGCCTGTTTGTATGGGGGGTTTGAATAATCCAGAAAATCTAGTAAAATTAACAGCAAGAGAGCATTTCATAGTTCACATATGCCTCGTCAAATTCACTTCTGGAAAAGAACACTTTAAAATGCTTTTTGCTTTTCGCGCTATGAACATGAAAAATCAAAAAAGCACCTCAGAAAGATACATAAATTCCAGAATATTTCAATATTTAAGAACCGATTTTGCCTCTGCTGTTAGTGTCTACTCCAAAAGAAAATGGTCTGAACCTGAGTATAGGGCAAAAATGAAAAAATATTCGTTGGAACATTCACCATTTAAAAATAAAGTTACTCATAGAAAAACCATGCAAACGCGGAAAGAGCGCGGCACAAATGTTTTTGTCATTAATAATCCTATGAAATATGATGGCGAAGCCAAAAGATCAAAAGTAGAAAAAACTTCTGGCGAAAATCATTGGTTACGAAAAACTCGCAAATTTTATTACCGATATAATCATGATGATCAATGGAAATTACTGAACACAATTGAAATTGGGGTAGAAAAGGCATGTATTAAAATGGGATGGAAGTTGGGAACTTTTAATACCATCTTAATAAGAAATGTTTCTCCGAAAAGAGGAACTATGGCTGGCGTTGAAATTAAAAGAGTTATTTATGAGAATTAAAAGCATCAAAACACACGAAGTAAAGATTTTTTTTTCAACTTGGCAGTCCATTTGTAAGCTACCAAAGTCCTGGTTTGATCAGTTTGATGTTGTGATCGGAGACGAGGCCCATCGTTTTGCCGCCAAGTCCCTGGTCCGGATCATGACAAACTTGCCCGATTGTAAATATCGCTTTGGCCTGACGGGCACCCTGGACGATTCCCATATCAACGAGCTAGTGTTGACGGGATTGTTCGGCCCCAAGAAGGTGATTACCACCACCAAAGAGATGATCGACAAGGGCTACAACGCCGCCCTAAAGATAAAAGCGATTTTGCTAGCCTACCCCCCTGGGGAACGAAAATCGGTCTGTAAGGCCTCTTATAACGACGAGAAAGCATGGTTGTTCGCCAACCCTAAGCGCAACAACTTTATTGTTAATCTAGCCCTGTCCTTGAAGGGCAATACCCTTGTTCTTTTCAACCGCAACGAGGGCCATGGTCTGCCGTTGTTTGAAACCATCAAGGCCAAGTCCGAACGGCCCTGTTATCTGGTTTATGGCAAGATAGACGGGGATGATCGGGAAGACATTCGAAAAATTGTCAACTCTCATACCTCATCGATCACTGTGGCGTCGGCGGGTACGTTCTCGACCGGCGTTGATATTCCAAATCTAAATAATGTGATTTTGGCATTTCCAACCAAGGCTCGGGTGACGATCCTTCAATCGATTGGACGTTCGTTGAGAATATCCGACACAAAAACATGTTGTACTGTCTATGACATAGCCGACGATCTGTCGTCGAAAAAATGGCAAAACACCACCCTGAAACATTATGTTCAACGGGTGAAAATCTACATTTCTGAGGAATTCGAGTTCAAGCAGTACAACGTGGAGATCAAGTAAAATGGAGATCGGACATTTTCGACTGTCAAACGGCGATGAATTAATCGCAATTTATAATAAATCAAAAACTGGTTATGATCTGATCGAGCCTTTGGCCATCGAAGAACTTAACATGAACGGCCAAAACAACATTGTGTTGGTCCAGTACAATCTTTCAGAAAACGAAATATTGTCGGTTCACAAAAATCATGTGATCACGTTCGCAAGCGTAAGCGATGTTATCAAGGACTACTACCTGACATCGATTGAGTATAATGTAAAATTCATTGAAAATAACAAAACGAAGGAAATTCTGAGGGTGAGTGGTGTGATGCGAGATATACTCGAAAGTGAGAATAACAAGATTGACGCACCATTTTCCGACAGCAGGTTCATTGTTTTGTCACCATCAAGTAATACCGTAAACTGATTAATTACATTCAAGCTCCCTCGCGGTCGCTTGAAACAATGTATTTAAAGTGTTTAAGATTAACTTATTTGTTACTAATCAAGAAACATTGTAATTCTGAGCGAAGCGAAGGTTCGAACGAAGTGAAGAACAACAAGAACTTAGTAAGACTCTATTATACACCATCAAAAAAACGTGTCAAGCACTAATTTCATGTTTCATGAAGAAAATTTGTTAAAAATCCACAATCAAGTTTCTTGTTATAAAAAATTCACAATCAAACCGAAAATCTACTGGTTCATCGCTACGCTCGAACGTCTTCGCTTCGCTCGACAAACAAACCTACGAGGTATTTTGAATTTTATGAAAACAGTTCGAAAGAAGAAAAATTATATTGATAACAAAAAGTTCCAGGAAGAGATGTTAAAATACCACCTTTTGGTTAGACAATGTCAAAAGGACAATGTACAATCACCCCGAGCTAACGATTACATTGGATCATGTATTTATTTAATTGCAAATCGATATGCCACTAAACCCAATTTTTTTGGGTACTCATGGCTGTCCGAGATGATCTCGGATGGAATAGAAAATTCTATCAAATATGGTCTGAATAAGTATGATCCAACACGATTCAGTAATCCGATTGCTTATTTTACTGAGATCATACATTTTTCGTTCGTCCGTAGGATCAACACAGAAAAACGTGAACAATACAACAAATTAAAATTACAACAAAATGTAAATCTGATCCAACAACTGGATAACAATAAGTACATCCCAGGCAGTACCAACGAGACCAACGACATTTTGATCAAAGATTTTGAAGATAAACTTAAAGCAAAATCCGAGATAAAATCACAAAAGAACAAAAAAGGACTTGAGAAATTCATCGAAGAATAAAGGTATGTTAGTTTGAAAATAGCACTAATCACTGACACACATTTTGGATGTCGGTCTGACAATCCAGCTCTGCTAGATCATCAAAAATTGTTCCTGGATGACATATTTTTCCCGTATTTAAAAAACCACAAAATCGATACGGTCTTCCATTTGGGTGATCTAGTTGACAGACGAAAATATATTAATTTCAATACACTCAATCGGATGAGAACGGACTTCATCGTTCCTCTATCCCAAATTGCCTCACAATTTTACATTATTGCAGGCAACCATGACGTTTATTACAAAGATCGAAACGACGTAAACGCTTTGACTGAACTGATAGGCGCTTACATGTTTTGCAAATATTTCTGGGAACCTACAAACATTATTCTGTCGGACAACACCAAAATCCTAATGTTGCCGTGGATTTGTAGAGCAAACGAGGAACAATCCTTTAAAGCCATCGAAGATACCAAGGCATCGGTTTGTTTTGGTCATCTCCAGCTCCAGGGGTTTGAGATGCACAAAGGAACCTATGCCGAAGAAGGATATAAGAAAGAATCATTCGACAAATTTTCGATGGTCTGTACTGGCCATTTTCATCACAAATCGTCCTATAATAACATCCATTACCTAGGCTGTCCGTTCCAGATGAACTGGGGCGACTATGGCGACACCAAGGGATTTCATGTTTTGGATACGCAGACCATGGGCCTGGAGTTCGTCGAGAACCCATACAGCCTGTTCCATAAGATCGAATACGACGACACTAACACAACCCTCGACGCTATCCTCGATAAGGATTTTAATTTGTTTAAAAAATCCTTTGTGCGAGTGAACGTTCTTCGTAAGACAAATCCTTTCTGGTTTGATTCGTTTCTTGAAAAACTGGAAACGGTAGACCCGTTATCGATCCAGATTATCGAGGACAACGGCAATTTGTCGTTCGAAGGTGACATGAATGACATCATCGACGTGGCGGACACTTTCACGATGCTGTCTAACTATTGCGATTCGATTGGCGTCCAGGAGGTTTTTAAACCAAAGCTAAAGGCTCTTTTTCAGACGCTGTATAACGAGGCCAACACGGCAAGGAACGTGCAGTGATTGTGTTTGATAAGGTGCGCTGGCAAAATTTTATGTCCTACGGCAACTATTGGACCGAAGTCGCCTTGGCTAAGAACAAGAATACTCTCATAGTTGGCGTCAACGGATCGGGAAAATCATCGTTTCTCGACGCGATCACCTACGGCTTGTTTGGTAAGCCGTTTCGCAATATCAACCGCCCCCAGTTGATGAACACCATCACGGCGCGGGATATGCTCGTCGAGATTACATTCTCAGTGGGCAAACACAAATACTTGATCAAACGCGGCGCAAAACCCAACATCTTTGATATCTACGAAGACGACAAGCTCATCAAGCAGGATAGCCTCGTCAAGGACTATCAGGCCTATCTTGAAAACAACATCCTCAAGATCGATTACAAAAGCTTTTGTCAGAAAGATATCCTCGGGTCGAGCAACTACGTCCCTTTTATGCAGCTCCCTGCCCAGGCCCGCCGTCTGATCATCGAAGACTTGCTAGACCTCCAGGTGTTTTCATCCATGAACACCATCCTCAAAGAGAAAATCCAAGAGAACAAGGACGATCTCAAAGAGACTGATACCCTTCTGAAGGTAGCTACGTCGAACCTTGTCCTGCATTCAAGTCATATCAATAGCCTTCAGAACGATGCTCTGTCCAACATCAAACGCCTGAAAAACTCAATTGCCGAAGAAACCCAAGTCGTAACGAAGAACAACGCGACCCTTGCGGCGCTCAAAATCGAACAAGCCGAAACTGTCGAGGCTCTCAAAAAGATTAATTATCAAAAGAAATTTGATCAGCTCGCAACCTTCGTTGAAAAGGTTAATATCAAAAAACGGCAGATCACGACAGAAATTGAGTTTTATAAAAACTCGTTTGCGTGCCCGACCTGTAAGCAAAGCATTGACGAAACGTTCAAGCAACATACCATAACAAAATTCGAAAATAGCCTTAAAGAAATAGACGCCGACGAGAAGATG
>JAYTTL010000144.1:0-1814 GCA_043745325.1 Actinomycetes bacterium | reverse complement strand
CATCGGTTATAAGCAATGTTGTTTTGCCCAAACCTGCGCCTTTAATCGCGCCAGTAATCATGAGCATCTCGCGCATTCCAGGTCCACCTTTTGGGCCTTCATAGCGAATCACAACAACATCTCCGGCCGTTATCGTTCCATTTTCAAGGGCGTCCATCGCGGCTTGTTCGCGCTCGAATACCCGGGCAGGTCCCGTAAAAGTATCGATGCCGATTCCGGCGGTTTTACAGACGGCGCCATCGGGAGCTAAAGATCCGCCCAGAATAGTTATTCCAATATCAGTCGATAATGGGTTAGATGCTGCGCGCAGAATTTGACCATCAGGATCAGGTGGATTTATGTCGGCTAAATTCTCAGCCATTGTTTTGCCGGTAACGGTTAAAACATCACCATGCAACATCTTGGCATCCAAAAGGGCTTTAAGAATGACAGGAACGCCACCAATTTTATCCATGTCACTCATGACAAAGCGGCCAAAAGGTTTTAAATCCCCGAGCAACGGAACTTTTGAACCGATGCGATGAAAATCATTGAGCTCTAAATCAACATCGGCCTCATGTGCAATGGCAAGTAGATGCAGAACTGCGTTAGTGGATCCACCCAATGCCATCAAAATTGTAATTGCATTTTCAAATGCCGGCTTAGTTAAAATATCGCGCGTTGTAATTCCTGCACGAATTAATTCGACAACCGCTGCGCCTGATTTAACGGCAAAGGCATCGCGTCTGCGATCAACGGCCGGAGGTGCGGCCGATCCTGGAAGAGATAAACCAATAGCTTCACCGATACTTGCCATGGTGTTAGCGGTAAACATTCCACCGCATGCACCTTCACCCGGACAGACTGCACGTTCAATTTGATCGAGTCGCTCTTGGGTAATTAAACCTCGTGCACATGCACCGACCGCTTCGAAGGCATCGATAATCGTGACATCTTTTCCATCGACCTGGCCTGGCAAAGTTGATCCAGCGTAAACAAAGACGCTAGCTACATCTAAACGCGCAGCCGCCATCATCATTCCTGGAAGTGATTTATCACAACCGGCAAAAGTAACCATTCCATCGAAGCGCTCGGCCTGCATCACGGTCTCGACTGAGTCTGCGATTACCTCGCGTGAGACAAGCGAGAAGTGCATGCCTTCGTGGCCCATGGAGATTCCATCAGAGACTGAGATTGTGCCAAACTGCATTGGGAAACCGCCGGCATCGATGACGCCTTGGCGAGAGGCCTTAGCTAGGCGATCCAAAGATAAGTTGCATGGCGTAATTTCATTCCATGATGAAGCAATACCGATTTGAGGCTTAACCCAGTCCTCATCTCCCATTCCAACGGCGCGTAGCATTCCACGTGCTGGCGCACGCTCCATTCCTTCGGTAACTAACCCTGAGCGCGGTTTCATCGAGTTCATGGGCTCATATTAGGGGATTAAATGGATTGTCAAAATTTGACTCATCATCCAAGGTTTAATTTGAGATCCTTAAGCCTAACGAAAAGTCGAGGTCGTTCTTCTTTTGACTCCAAAGCTAAGGTGAATCCATACTTCTTATAAAATCCAATCAACTCATCAGATATTGCATCAACTACAAGATATCTTGCAGCAGCGATATTGGATGCTTTCACCGCTTCAACCATGGCATCTGCCAAAAGTACTTCGGCCAAGTTCTTTCCCTGCAGCGACTTATCCAGCGTAAATTTGCCGAGCAAAATAGTCGGAATGATTCTTTGTTGACCACGAGCTTGTTTTAGTGGCAACTGATCTGAATTTATTACATGTGCAGATAACGCAAAGAATGCCACGACTTGATTATCTCCAA
>JAYTTL010000143.1:0-1814 GCA_043745325.1 Actinomycetes bacterium | reverse complement strand
TAGAGCTTGTCCGGAATCGCCAAAGGCGCACATTGGCGCTGTATTTGAGCTGAAATAAATAGAGCATAAGAGCCGATTTAGGCTCTTATGCCCCAAATTGGTTTGTTATGATGCACGTGATTTTGCGAAAAACGGGCACAAACCATGATCGGTATAACTCTTCAACTCCCCCTTCGTCCAACATTATCGACAGTCATCGGAAATATTGATTACACGAGGTTCCGCTTGGAACTCGAGCGTATTGGCGAGCTGCTAGTGATGAGCAGAGCAGAGAATGAATTTGTTGAGAGAAGTGCACGCCAATATATCGCGCAAGCCGTAGCGGCTGGTGTGGAGGTCAACAACGGGCATCTATCGAGATACCGAGCACAGTCGATTACAGTGCTACGCTGCATGGTATTAATGAGCATACTTGAAGAAGATTTTCGGGGGATGAGCCGCCGGTTAGCAGAGTGCCAACTATTTCGACATTTCTGCGGACTCGAACGTCTTGGTGATATTCGGGTTCCATCAAAGAGTACTCTGCAAGAGTACTCTCAGTGGCTGCCTGAGGCTGAGATGCGAGAGGTTATCGGAAAGCTGCTGCGCGCAGCCGGCGAGGGACGTAAAGGGCTCGAGCTAGCCAAGGATGTGGAGCTTGAGCGAGTGTGGATAGATAGCACCTGCGTTAAGGCGAACATGCATTTTCCTGTAGATTGGGTCTTGCTGCGAGACGCGGTGCGCACGCTGATGAAAGCAACAGCACTGATTCGCAAACACGGACTAAAATCACGAATGGAAGAGCCTGCTGATTTTCTTAAGGCGATGAACCGGCTCTGTATTGAGATGACGCAATGCAGGCGAGCTAAGGACGCCAAGCGTCTTCGCAAAAAAACACTTCGTAGAATGAAAAAGTTGGTTAAGGTGGTGAAATCGCACGCTGAGCGACACCGTGAGTTACTTGATAAAGAGTGGGAAAACACCGACTGGACGCGCAAACAAGCAGAGCAGGTACTGCGTCGTATTGATGGAATAGTGGAGCTTTTACCCTGTGCGCAGAAGCAAGCTCACGAGCGGATTATCGGTGAGCGCCAGATAAAGAACTCCAAGAAGGTTCTGAGCCTCTATGAGAGAGAGGCTCGTGTTATTGTTCGTGGTAAGGCGGGTGCTGAGGTTGAGTTCGGCAATACGCTTCTTCTTGCCGAGCAAGAGAATGGGTTACTCGTCGATTGGCAATTTTGTCGAGACTCAGCGCCTGCTGATTCAAAATTGTTGCCTTCCAGCATTGAACGCCTTGAGAAAATCACGGGCAAGTCGCTCAAAGCCGTTACCACCGACAGGGGGTTTGACAGTCCCGACAATTCTACCCTTCTTAAAGAGAAGGGGATCGGCAATCACATATGTCCAAAGAGTCCTCGCGAACTTCAAAAGCAAATGCAAAATCCAGAGTTTGCCGCAGCGCAAAAACGGCGAGCATTAACCGAAGGTCGCATCGGAATTTTCAAAAACGTATTTCTTGGCTCCCCGATGCGCGCCAAAGGCGCACTGCATCGTGAGCTTGCAATCACATGGCGTATCTTGGCCCACAATCTCTGGGTCTTGGCTCGGCTTCCAAAGGTCAAAGAACAAAAACTTAAACTTGCCGCCTGACGACCCGCGTCTCTTGCAGCGCTCTTAACGCTACACGTGCATCTTGAATCTGCCAATTACCACGGAGGGAGGATTTCGGTGCTTTTCTACGTGTCGATTCCCATCTCCTCAATGGTTAAAGACCGGCGCTTCGCGCCGACACTCGTCGGAATATTGAAAATTCCGACTTTTCGGACAGGCTCTAT
>JAYTTL010000142.1:0-6617 GCA_043745325.1 Actinomycetes bacterium | reverse complement strand
ATTCATGGAGAATTTCATAACGCCCCCAAGGCCGCGACAATTCACTCATGGCGCTCACCCTTCCACAAGCTCCTCACGTACACATAGAGGTCCGGACGGGATTTGAACCCGTGTAGAGGGATTTGCAGTCCCTTGCCTCGCCTCTCGGCCACCGGACCAGTAACGAATCGCCGAGGCGACTGATGGAGAGCGGACGACCGGGTTCGAACCGGCGACCTGAACCTTGGCAAGGTTCCGCGCTACCAACTGCGCTACGTCCGCGAGAGGGCAAAATCTATCGTAGGAAGGCCATAAGCGCCAAAATAAGAGGCGAAAAGATAGCGTTGCACTCGTGAATCAGGCAGAGGCTTTATTTTGGATGAGCGGACGTTTGGCGACGGGATTGCAGGAGATTTCAAGAGATCCCCAGTGCTTATCTGACGGGGCTTTTTGGGCAGTATCAACCACCTTTGAGGGGGGCTTTTTAGCAGCGCGCTTTGCAAACGTTATTGAATCAGAGTTTCCACCATCTCTTTGGGAGAAAAACGTCAGTGAATGGTTTTCATCGCAAAGTAAAAACGACTACATGGGTTATGTGAAATTAATTCAATCCCAGATTGCGCAAGGGTGGGTATATCAAGTAAATGCCTGTCGCCAACTTTCAACTTCCATCGATTCTGATTGCACGCTTCGAGGTTTATTTACAGAAATTCTCATCGAAAATCCTGCGCCTTGGGCATCTTATTTAGAGATTCCTGGACTAAATATTGCATCAGCGTCACCAGAACTATTTCTAAAACGAAATGGCAATCGAGTGAGAACGTCGCCCATTAAAGGAACACAACTTCCAGGGCAACAACACTTTGGCTCAAAAGATATTGCAGAAAATATCATGATCGTAGATTTAATGCGCAATGATGTCGGAAGCATTTGTCAGAGTGGCTCGGTTTCTGTCCCGCGATTATTGGCAGCTGAACCACATCCCGGTTTAGTCCATCTGGTATCTGATATTGAGGGTGAACTACGAAAGGATATTTCCTGGAGCGAAATATTTTCATCGTTGCACCCTCCGGGATCGGTGAGTGGTGCACCGAAATCATCGGCAATCTCAGTTATAGGTGAAAATGAATCGCCTCGCGGGCCATACTGCGGCGCCCTGGGTTGGGTTCAGGCCGATCAGTGTGAACTCTCTGTTGCTATTCGAATTTTTTGGAAAGATGGAGCGTTGCGCTTTGGGACTGGTGCCGGCATCACGTGGGGGAGTGATCCCAAAAATGAGTGGGAAGAGACGCAGTTGAAAGCGCGTCGACTTATTTCAATAGCTGGTGGTCACTTACCTTGAAAATAATATTAGATGGGCATCTCGTTGACGCCGCGGAAACTTCTTGCACTCCAACGGGGTGGTTGATAGGCCGTGGAATCTTTGAAACTTTACGGACTGAAAATGCAACGCCCTGGGCTTTTAATTCTCACATGCAAAGGGCCTATAGGAGCGCCGAAACTCTGGGTTTGAAACTGCCAGAAATATCCTTGATGCGTGCCGCCGTTGATGAGTTATTAGCCGCCGAAGCGCAGATTGTTGGCCTCTTGCGAATCTCCTTTGATGTGAGTGGACACTGGGCGGTTGCACACCTTGCCTATCAAAACCTTGATTCGTCGGCCAGAGTTCGTCTTCACCCTGATGCAATCGATAACGCGGGTGGATCAATGAAGCGCTATCCATATGAACACCGCTTGGCAATATTGAAAGAGGCAAAATTACTCGGTTTTGACGAAGCAATTGTCACCAATCGCGAAGGTAATATTTCTGAAGGCGCAGTGACAAACCTCCTCGTGCACATTGATGGGGCGTGGATAACCCCGCCGATTGAGGATGGGGCTTTACCTGGAATCATGCGCGAATTAATAATTCAAAACTGCAATGTAAAGATTGCCTCGCTTGCATTGACTCGAATCGGTGAGATCACATCGGGCATTTTGCTGAGCTCTTTACGTATTGCACAGGCGATTGATTCAATTGATGGACGACAATTATCGTCATGCGCGATTATGTGCGATCAAATACAAGCCATGGCGCTGCGACATTCGGTAGACTAATGACATGTCCATGATTGAAATTACAATAAATGGTGAAGCCCGAACCATCGAGGCAGATCAACGCCCAACGCACTTGTTTGTAGATGAAAAAGATATTGTTGTCGCCAGAATCAATGGCGTTCTCAAAGATCTCTGGAGTCCGTTACTTGATGGCGATAACGTTGAAGGTATTTCAATCTCATCACCTGATGGCTTGGCCGTCCTACGCCATTCGAGCGCACATGTTATGGCCCAAGCCGTGCAAGAACTCTATGCCGATACACGCCTTGGAATTGGCCCACCGATTAAAGATGGTTTTTATTATGACTTTGAGCCGACCAATAATTTTAACCCCGATGATTTAGTTAAAATTGAGAGCGCAATGCGCAGAATTATTAAAGAGGGTCAACGCTTTAGACGTCGCGTGATCACCGAAGAAGAAGCTTTAGTAGAACTTGTACACGAGCCCTATAAGTGCGAGCTCATTGGAATAAAAGGCGCGCCAGGGGATGAGGCTGGCGTTGAAGTAGGCGGCAGTGAACTCACTATCTATGACAATTTAGGCCGAGATGGAAATCCGGTGTGGAGTGATCTTTGTCGAGGTCCACATCTGCCAACCACAAAACATATTCCAGCTTTTAAATTGATGCGCACTGCCGCGGCCTATTGGCTGGGCTCAGAAAAAAATCCTATGTTGCAGCGCATTTATGGCACTGCTTGGCCATCACAGGATGAGCTCAATGCCTATCTAGAGTTTTTAGCCCAAGCCGAAAAGCGCGATCACCGACGTTTGGGCACCGAACTCGACCTCTTTTCTTTTCCTGAGGAGATTGGCTCTGGACTTGCAGTCTTTCATCCTAAGGGGGGAATCATTCGACGGGCGATGGAGGATTATTCGCGCAAGCGTCATGAAGAAGAGGGATACGAATTTGTTTATTCGCCGCATTTAACGAAAGCCGCACTCTTTGAAACCTCGGGCCACTTGCAGTGGTATGCCGAAGGTATGTACCCTCCGATGATTTTAGATGAAGAGTTACATCTAGATGGCACGGTAAAGCGCGCAGGTCAGCAGTACTACATGAAGCCGATGAACTGTCCCTTCCATAATTTAATTTTTCGCTCCCGAGGCCGTTCATATCGCGAACTTCCGCTGCGTTTATTTGAATTTGGAACGGTCTATCGTTACGAAAAATCCGGTGTCTTACATGGCATTACTCGAGCTCGAGGATTCACTCAAGATGATGCGCATATCTACTGCACAAAAGAGCAGATGGTTGGCGAACTAGATTCGCTACTGACTTTCGTTCTTAATTTATTGAGAGATTATGGGCTCAATGATTTCTATCTCGAGCTCTCAACTCGCAATCCTGAAAAGTCTGTGGGTGAAGAGAGTGATTGGATTGAAGCAACGGATGCCCTTCGCCAAGCCGCTACTGCTCAAAAATTGGAGCTCGTTTTAGATGAAGGGGGAGCGGCTTTTTATGGACCAAAGATTTCCGTTCAAGCAAAAGATGCCATTGGTCGCACGTGGCAGATGTCGACGATTCAAGTTGATTTTCAACTACCCGCACGCTTTGAACTCGAATTCGCTGCCGCCGATGGAACTCGCCAACGCCCGGTCATGATTCACCGCGCACTCTTTGGCTCAATTGAGCGTTTTTTTGGTGTACTGACCGAACATTATGCTGGTGCATTCCCACCATGGCTTGCGCCCGTACAAGTAATTGGAATTCCAGTTGCCGATAATTTTGCCGATTATTTAGCCGATGTTATTTCGCAGATGCGCAAAGCTGGCATTCGCGCTGAACTCGATAGCTCTGATGATCGAATGCAAAAGAAGGTGCGCAATGCGCAGTTACAAAAGATCCCCTTTATGGTCATTGCAGGAGAGGAAGATCAGGCCAATGGCGCCGTTTCATTTCGCTACCGAAATGGCAAACAAAAAAATGGAATTCCGGTTAGTGATGCAATCGCACAGATAGCCAAAATCATCGCCGAACGCACACAGGTGTGATGATGAGTATTGATGGCTTGGGATTGCCCGATAGCTGGAGCCGCCTTTGGGCGCCGCATCGCCTGGAGTATTTACGCGGAGAAAATCGCCCGCTCAAAGACAATGAGGTGGAGTGTCCATTTTGTCGAATTCCAAAGCTAAATGATAAAGAGGGTTTGATTGTTTATCGTGGAATAGATGCCTTTGTAGTCATGAATCTTTATCCGTATAACCCAGGACATTTATTAGTGTGCACGTATCGACATATTGCAGATTTGACGGAATTATCAGTGGATGAGCGAAATGAAATATCTGCATTGACCGCACATGCAATGGTTACGATTCGTAAAATCTCATCTCCTGAGGGATTTAATATGGGAATGAATCAGGGTGCGATATCAGGGGCTGGAGTGGCAGAGCATATTCATCAACACTTAGTTCCGCGATGGAGCGGAGATGCTAACTTTATGCCGATTATTGGTCACACAAAAGTCCTACCTCAATTATTAATGTTGACACGAGATGAGATGGCAACTGCCTGGTAGTTACGGGGAAATCTCATTTAAGTAATTTTGTACAATATCAACACCGATTCCTTTTTCAATCCACAATGGAATTGCTGGAAATAAAAGACCCGCTTCAAAGGCACCTTCGCCTAATGAAAGCGTGAGCTCTAAGTACTCTTGTTGAAACTCCTGCACTAAAACCTTGTGTTCAGGCTCGCTGGCAATGGTGCTAGATGGAGTTGTTGAGTAATCAATGACCTGCAATGTTTCCAGAGAGATTAAGGCACAGGCTAAACCTGCATCATCATGTAAGACAAGGTAGGGCGTAGCCATACGATCAAAGACACGATTTGCTAACATGATGGCATCATCAAAGTCGGCCTCCTGATTTTCAATGTTTGTTACAACCACTATTCGGGGTGTTACATACTCATCGAAGGCGGCCCACAGATCGATTGTTGCTTGGTCGATGCCAGTAGATGGATTTATCACAAAGATTGCGCAGTCAGCCAGCGGGTCTACGTCCTGAGATAGTGAGGCCCCAAAAGCACGAGCCACAGCCGATGGATCAGCACTCAAATGACCATATACGACAATGGATGGAGGCGATGCAACGGTATTCACTGCCTCAGCCTACGATGGGAGGTGATGATAAGTAGTATTTTTAAACCCGCGGTTACGAGATTCATAACACCCGTAGCTAGGTTGGCTCTGCGAATGGGAATTTCTCCAAACGTGGTTACGTGGATTGGCGCAATCGGAACCGTTTCAGCGGCGCTGTATTTCTATCCTCGAGGTGAGTTCTTAGTGGGCACCGCAGTGTGCGCCTTCTTTGCCCTCAGTGATCTCTTCGATGGCGCGATGGCGCGAATCTCCAAAACAGGTGCTAGCCGATGGGGTGGATTTTTAGATTCGACGATCGATCGAATTACCGATTCGGCGATTTTAGTAGGTGTACTACTTTTTCTCATCAATGATCATCAAAGACTTTCGATTCTTGTTCTGGTTGCACTGGTGACCGGGTTATTAGTTCCATATATTCGGGTAAAGGCCGAGAGTTTTGGAATCGCTTGTACGGGTGGGATCGCCGAGCGCACCGAGCGGTTAGTAATTTCGCTTTTGGTGATTGCACTCGATGGATTAGGTATTGCCTACATTCTAAGTTTTGGAATGTGGGTACTCGCCATTCTTGGATTGATCACCGTGTTCCAACGAATGTTGATTGTTAAAAAGGCACAGATTTAAATGATTAAAGTCGTGTCCTCGTGGGGATATTTCGCGGCCTGGCGAATTTTGCGTTGGCTCCCAGAAAGATTCGTATACTCATCGGCGAACAAAATCTCAGACATTTTAGTTAAAAGAAATGGCACAGGCGTCAAACGATTGCGCGCAAATCTTGCACGCACTCAGCCTGAAATGACCGCCCTCGATATTGATCTGCTTGTCTATAAGGCGATGCGCTCGATGCTTCGATACTGGTGCGACACATTTAGATTTCCAGATTGGTCGCCGGCTCGGATCCAAGACACAGTCACCGCAACGAACGAGCATCTCTTACTCGATGCAATCGCTGCGGGCAAAGGCGCAATCGTGACGCTTGCCCACGTTGGCAACTATGATCACGCGGCCGCATATTTCTGCACAAAAGGTGCCAGGTTAGTTACCGTGGCTGAGCGTTTAAAACCTGAGGCTTTATTTAAGAAATTTATGGCCTATCGTGCCGCCTTTGGTCTGGAGGCGCTACCTCTTGATGGGCGAGTAATTCCAACTTTGACGCTTCGCCTTCGTGCAGGATGTGTTGTGGCATTGGCTGCCGATCGCGATCTTTCTCGAACTGGAATCGACGTTACCTTTTTTGGAGGGCCAGCCCGAATGCCTGCCGGACCTGCGATTTTGGCGCTTCGAACCGAAGCGCCGCTTATTTATGCCATGGTGTCATATACGCAGACTGGTATTCACATTGATTTCGAATTAGTTCCAATTCCAGTGACAGGTACTGAAAGCCAGAGAATTGCCACGATTGTTCAAAATAGTGCCAATCTCTTTGCACAGGGAATCTCGGC